>JAPUJS010000184.1 GCA_027296045.1 bacterium
ATTGATAAGACCGTTCAAAGGGGCCTGATCCACAAAAATACGGGTGCACGCTACAAAGCGAGCATTTCCCGTCACGTAGCAACTCTGGAATCCTGATGGAACCCTGCTTCCATAAAAAAGGCTCGATGTCAATTCGACATCGAGCCTTTTTTACGCTTGTTCTTACCCGGCTCAATCAAATAAAAAGGTGCCCAGATACCGTTCTCCCGTATCGGGCAAGATCACTACAAGCCGATCTTGCGAGCGCAACTTTTTGGCCACTTCCACCGCCGCGTAGGTAGCAGCTCCCGAAGAAATCCCTGCTAAAATCCCTTCTTCCCGGGCCAATCGGCGGGTCATCGCCCGTGCATCGGTGTTGGAAACAGCAATCACCTGGTCCAAAATCTCCCGGTTGAGCACCGGAGGAACCATCCCCGCGCCCAATCCGTCGATCTCGGTCGGACCCGGTTCTCCGCCCGACAATACCGCCGAATCCTGGGGTTCAACCCCCACCACCAGGGTGTTGGCGCAATGCGCTTTCAATACCTCTCCCACCCCCGTTATCGTACCACCCGTTCCAATACCGGCCACAAACGCTTCTGGTGCACCCTCCATCTGAGTCAAAATTTCCCGGGCGGTTGTTGCCCGATGGATGGCCGGATTGTCCGGATTTTCAAACTGCTTGGGCATAAAAAAATCCTGGTGTTCCGACTTCAACACCTCTGCTTTTACCAGAGTACCTCGCATTCCGTCAAAGGCCGAAGTCAACACCACTTCTGCCCCAAAGGCCCGGAGCAACCGTTCCCGCTCTTCGCTCACGCCTTTGGGCATAATGATCACCAGCTTATACCCTTTTACCGCCGCCGCCATCGCCAGCCCAATTCCCGTGTTTCCGCTGGTCGATTCAATAATTGTCATGCCGGGCTTCAACGTCCCACTCTGCTCGGCCCCTTCAATCATTGCCAGCGCCGTTCGATCCTTCACGCTGCCGGCCGGATTGAAAAACTCCAATTTGGCCCAGATGGAAGCCCCATCAGGCGGACCGACCCGATTGAGCCGCACAACCGGTGTGACCCCTATCAAGTCTAAAATTGTCTGGCCTTTTCTCAGTCCGTCCATCACCTAAATCCGAAATGTGAAGTTGGCCTGCCGTATCTGCTGTTTCCGGCACAAATCACGAAATGTCACCGATGAAAGCACCCCGTTGATCGCAGCTTCTACGTCTGTCCAAACCTCTTCCAACACCTCCGATGCCCCGCCATGATTTTTCCCGCCCGGCAAATCGATTGGCCCTTCTAAAACGGCCAACACATCCTGGACCGTCACATCCTCGGGGCGTTGCAGTAAAACATGCCCACCCTTGGGACCCCGTGTGCTCTGTACGATTCCTGCTTTGCGCAGCAGATTGAGCAATTGCACCAAATACGCCTCGGGGATCTGCTGTCGGGACGCAATATTGGCGCTTTGCAGGTGCCCTTGTCCATAGTGCATCGCCAGGTCCAACACCGCCCGCAAACCATAATTACCCTTGGCGGAAATATGCATCATCCCACCTCATCGCTCAACAGCACCCCCCGGCAATGGCCGGAATAATGGTTACCTGATCGCCCTCTTTCAATGCCGTATCTGGGCCATCCAGGAACCGAATATCTTCTTCGTTCACATAAATATTCACAAACCGCCGGATGCTACCGTCCTCGTCCACAATCCGTTCTTTAATCCCGGCGTGCTGGCCTTCCAAGTTGTCGATCAACTCGCCAATGGTGCCACCATCTACATCCACATCGGCCTGGTCACCCGTAAACTTTCGCAGCGGAGTCGGAATTCTCACAGTCACAGCCATCTAAGCACCTCCTTCAATGGGCGTTTCATCATACGACCCACACCAGGCGGCAATTGCAGCCTGGCGGTCGGCTAATTGTTCAAAATCGGTCAACAAAAACTCGACGGGCATTCGCGCCTTAACAGCCTGATCGTAATCGTCCAGAAGCCCGGGATTCGATTCGGTAAGCACCCGGCCCACAAGATCTCCTGCCACTTCCCCACTCACCACAGCCTTTGCAATTCCGGCCCCACCAAACGGCTCGGACAACCCGCCCGCATCTCCCGCCAGCAAAACATGCCCTGCCCGCATGGAATCGAGCGATCCATTGACGGGCAACAATCCACCCGTATAACTTAATACCCCATCAAAAACAAGCCCCTCGGCCACCATCTGGTGTAAAAACCGGGTTAAGCAATGTTTTAAATACCGGGCTTCCGGGCGTGAAAGGGTCACTCCCAGCCGGGCGGTCCGGCCACACGGCACAAACCAGGCCACGCCTTCTGGCTTTCCGGGCAGCCGAAAAAATGTCAGCCACGCCTCCGGTGTTTTCAATCCCACCTCATATTGCATACTCACCCAAAATCGGTGGTTCACCAGCCCCACGGACTTTCCCACCACCGAACCCGGCCCATCGGCACCCAGGATAAACTGCCCTTCAAAATCGGCCTCCAGCCCCCCCCGTCTCCCGACCACACGGGACCCTTCCCGTTTCAACACCATTGCATGGGCCAGATCGGCCCCGGCCTCTAATGCCCGGATGGCAAGCGTCTTGTCAAACCGCGTTCGATCCAGGATAAATCCCTCGGATTTCACCTTTCGAACCGCACCGTCCATTCCCACAAACCGCACGCCCTCCACCGGCTGTAACACCGCACTTTCGTCAAATCTCGTCCGGGCCTTCAGCCAGAAAGGCACATAGCCGGCGCACCGGGGCGGCATTCCCACCGAACGCCTTCGGTCAATCATCATCACCGAAAGACCGCGCTCGGCCGCCACACGCGCAGCCGTCGCTCCGGCCGGGCCGCACCCCACAACAATCAGATCGAATCGGTCCAGAAACGCAATCCTTCGCCTGGATCTATAGATTTATACACGAATTTCTACAAACCCCTTCTTCCCCTCCACCCACTGGAACACCTTTTTCTCCTGCACATCCCCATCGACAACAGAAACCACCGGGTAGATCACACCAGGATAGGTGGGCTCACCAAAAAAAGTGGCCGCATCCCGATCTTCCTGCGAAAAATATGCATCGCAGTCAATATGCGAATGGTAAAACGCCACCAGATTTCCCCCGGCCTGCTCGGTCTGACTCAAGATTTTGTGGACCTGCATATCGTCCATCCGATAGGCCGTGCGGGCAGTCCGTGGGTGGGTCTCTGGATCTTTTTTGTGCAATTTGTCCTGAATATTTTCACACCGTTGCACCACAAAGCCCCCGTTGCCGTCGGATGTGACAATACCACAACATTCGGCCGGATAATCTACTTTTGCATGGTCAAAAATCTGATCCCAAACCGCCTCGTTCATATAACAACATCTCCCTATGGATCCGACCGCCACATAGGCGTGCTCATATATTTTTCTCCGCTGTCGGGAAACAAGGTGACAACCGTGCCCGTTTCCAACCCTTCGGCCACCTTCAACGCCCCGACCATTGCTGCCCCACCAGAGTGTCCGACCAAAATCCCCAGTTCCTTTGTCAGACGCCGGCCCATTTCATAGGCCTCTTCCGTTTCGACAACCATTTTTTGATCGTAGACCGAAACATCATAAATGCCCGGAACAATCGATACGTCCATATTTTTCAGGCCCTCAATTCCGTGGAACTCGGGCGGTTCGATCGCCACAACCTGAACATCCGGATTGAATTCCTTGAGCCTTTTTCCGGTTCCCATCACCGTACCACTTGTGCCAAGTGTGGCCACAAAATGCGTGACCCGACCTTCGGTCTGAGACCAGATTTCAGGGGCCGTGTACAAATGATGCGCCCTGGGATTGGACGGGTTATTGTATTGATCGGGCTTATAATATTGCTCGGGATGTGCAGAGAAAATCTCCCGGCATTTTAAAATGGCACCATCCGATCCTTCCAAAGGATCGCTTAAAACCAGACGCGCGCCATAGGTTTGAATCACATACCGCCGTTCCACACTCACACTTTCGGGCATCACCAGTTCCACCTGATATCCCCTGGCCGCCCCAATCATGGCATAGGAAATACCCGTATTGCCCGAAGTCGAATCCAAAATCACCTTGTCTGGGGTCAACTCTCCCGACACCTCGGCATCTAAAATCATCTGCAAAGCCGGCCGATCCTTCACCGATCCACCGGGATTAAACATCTCCATCTTTGCATAAATATCCACACCCGGCTTCAAGTGATCGGTCAACCGGGAAATGCGCAACAGCGGCGTATTTCCAATCGCATCCACAATCGATGCCTGGATGACCTGCCTTCCCGCTGCGGTTTTGAGATCCAGAACAGCCATATCCACCCTGCCAAACCTACAAAAATGGCCCCTTGAGGGGACCATCATTCCGGTTATTTTCACACCAGGTTCTCGGTCTTACAAATATATATTCTTTACTCTTAGAGTCAAGAATAATAAAAACGACCTTCCGCCTACACCGAAAGGTCGTTCTCCATTCGCCTTTTGTTCCACCCAACCTAATCGGCCGCCGCTGCTGTCTCCACCTGTACCGGGGAATCGGACGGTTCTACCGACCCCATAAATGTATGAATTCCGCATTCTGTCTTGGCCGTTCCCGCCCAGCGACCTGCCCGTTCGTCGTCGGTATTGCCCACGGCCTGGGTGCAGGGCCAGCAACCGACACTGGGATACCCCTGATCCAGCAACGGGTTATAGGGCACATCGTGAACCAAAATATAATCCCAGACCTGTTTCCGAGTCCAATTGGCCATCGGATTGACCTTGACAAGGCTCCGCCCCGAATGTGTTCGGTAGGCCTCCAGAATACCAATCCCCTTCCGCGTATCCGACTGATCCCGACGCAAACTGGTCATCCATCCGTCCAGATCGGCCAATTTGCGCTGAAGCGGCTCCACCTTTCGCATCCAGCAGCATCGATCGGGATCGTGGCGAAAAAGAGCCCCCCCAAACTTCCGATCCTGCTCGGATACACTCAGCCGGGGGTGCAGCGATTCAATCTCAAAACCGTAGCGGGCTTCCAACTGGGATTTTAAATCCAATGTCTCCTGAAATAAATACCCCGTATCAATTGTGAAAACAGGAATTTGTGGCACAGTCTGTTGGATCACATCCAACAAGACCATTCCTGTAGACCCAAACGCCGTCCCAAATGCCAGCCTGCCCCCGAATTTCTCCCACGCCCAGCGCACAATCTCTTCGGGAGAAGCAGTTTCAAACACCCTATTCTGTTGTGCTAGTTCAAATGGTTCCAGAGACCCCACAAATCCACCCTTTATTTATTGTTTACTTATTTGATTTACAATATTGTTTACTTATTCGATTTACAATATATACAAAGCTCATACGCTTGTCAACCCACTTGTTTCTTCTAATTGTATTCACACAAATGTAATATATTAAAAATGGATATATTTTCTAAAATAACAACTCTTTATAAGAAAAATAACATAAATAAAGGTTATAAAAAGCTTGACTCTTTGAAAAGATTATAATATTTTTAAGTCTATGACGCCCCCGATACCGGATGACAAGATTTGATGTAAAAGGACAACAATAGCCCCAATCCCAATCTGGGATTAGGGCTATTATTTTATATTTTTCAACAGTTTAGTGAGCCCGGAAGGATTTGAACCTTCGACAAACGGCTTAAAAGGCCGCTGCTCTACCCCTGAGCTACGGGCCCATCCAATCTCTGTTTTTGAGAGATTGGAATATAGAAATTCTCCTGTTTTCTGTCAAGCGATTAAGGATTTTAGACATTTATG
>JAPUJS010000185.1 GCA_027296045.1 bacterium
ACCATTGGAGAGCCGCGTTCCTCCATTGCCGAGCGCTATGCCTCAAAGGACGATTACCTTGAGCGTGTGCGCCAGGTCGCCGAGCAACTCGTCCAGGAGCGCTATCTGCTCGATCAGGACGTCAACGTCTACCTTGCACAGGCCAGAAAGTTCTGGGACTATTTTGCCGAGGGCAAGCACGGCTAAGCTCTATGGTAAATGAGAACGCTTGTTCATCGATATGTTGCCAAAGTATTGAAACTACTTATGCCAAGCCTAACCCACCAGCGCCTTCGCCGCTGCGAACTGACCTCGGTAATGTTTTCTGCCGAACTGAGGAAAATCCTCTTTCAAGAAAAACATGCCCCCGCTGCGCAGCCGCTTCCCCACCTTCAGGTGGTCCAGAAACGCCCGGCGCAGGGTCGTATCTCTGGGTGCGGAATCAGGGTCAACCTCATGGCTGTCGAAAACGAAATAGAGGCCATCCTTGCCATTCGAAGGCCGTGGAAAAAGATAGAGCTCTTCCTGGTATTTCACCAGATTGGAGTTTTCATCCAGCATATCGGCAAGCTGTGTGTTCAGAATCCAGGATAAGCATTCGAAGCCGACAAAGGGATGCTCAGGGTAGTATCGAGGGAAAAAATCCAGCGCCTTAGCCATCGAATCTCGACAGCGGTCCAAGCTCATGGCCTCGCCCTCAGGAATGTGCATGCCGAGAACCGGGTCGCCCAACTGGAGCATACAGTCCCAGGAATCGGTCCGAAGCGTCACGGACCCTGGGAGGACCTTTCCGGTTGGACAAATGGGAAACCCGGTGATCCGATCTTCGACATCCACCAGCACAGATGTCCACGAAGCCACACCGTCCGACACGAAGCCTTCCGCATCGTAGGCGATACCGGGTTCGGACAGTGCCAGCACGCGGCCTTCTAGGCGATGCCGGTAGGCTCTGAGCGAACCCCGGAAGGGCCGGAAATGATATTGCATGCGTCCCAGACGGTGGAGGTCGCCCGATCCGACCAGTCGGTACCAGTTCAACAGCCTTCTTTCAATTCCGGGTCGTCCGCCCGTTATGCGTCCGTACCGTATAAATCCGATGCGGATATCTGCCGCCGTAGCACGCGTCACCGATTCGGGAATGCCGCGTGCCCGGTGGATTTCTCGAAGCCGGCCGAGGCCCGCCATCCCGAGTAGCAAATAAAAAACGCCTCCCGACCCGTTCAGCGCCTGATCCAGCTCCGGCCAGGCATCGAACGGTCGGCTTTCGGCCGTTTGATAAACGAGACGGTAGGTGTGCCACGCCAGGTTGCGAAGCGATGGACGCTTCTGAATAGCCTCCGCAGTCTTCTCAAGAAGTGGATCGAGAGCTTTTGGCAGATCGGTCCAGGCCCGGTTTTCGAGAAAGACTTCCGGTGTCAGGAAGTCAAGCGAAGCATCCGGACAGGTGGCGACCGAGAGGTCCCACCCCGGCGCGAGAACATCGCGCCTACTGGTCTCACCCAGTTCACTCAGGACAGAGTTCAGCTCCATTGGTCTGGCCGCCCGGCTCATCGAGCGGTCGCCGGACGGTAGCTCCACGACTGCTGCCGGCCCTGCCAGTGAATCTGATCCGGTGAGTAGCCGGGTGGCGCGGCGTTTGAGCCTGCCGTGGAGCGATCGAAAAAGGCGACGGTTGCGCAATCTGGGACGCCCGCAGTGGGCGGCACGGTCACCAGATCGGGAAGCGAATCGGCCGAGAGGGCCTGGGCAAGGGCGAGTAGAAGCTCACCTGGTCCACAGTCTACCCGGTGACAGCGAAGGGCTGAGGGAAGCCGACCGTGCGCATTTACGTAATTCACAACCTGTCTGGCTCCCACGAGATAGGCCTGTCTGTTGAACGACAATTCGGACTTCGGAACCAGCACCTCTTCCACAGGTCCCAGTGTGCGACGAATCTGCACGTGGTCCGGTCGACCGCCGTAGGACAGCATATATCCGGCATACTGGGCCAGTACCAACAGCGCATCCGCTGCCGACAGCGTGACATCACCCAGCCTGACATGGTCGAACCGCCGAGCAATTCGTCGGGCGAGCGTTTGCACCTGTGCACCGGACACCCAGGAACCGGGTGGATCGGCGTATTCGGCATAGACCTGGGAAAAGGTCGAAAGGCGGATGTCATTCCGGCCAGCCAGCCAACGGGCCGCTTCCTCCGTCCACTTGAAATGGGCGTCGCTGTCCGCTTTGGACCGCGTGACGCCGCGCTCCCACCGGCGTCCGTGAGGAAACAGGCCTGCCCTGCCTTGTGCGCCGGCCGCTCGAAACGCGTTCGACCATTCGTACCACCCCCACCACTCGGCCATCGCCCAGCACGTAGGGTGTCCCAGAATGACGACATGGCTGTGGCCCTGCGCCAGCTGCGCATCAAACCGCTCCTGGAATCCTCTCAGCTCGGTTTTCGGATTCATTCTGGACGGTCGCCTTCGAGGACGGTCCGGATTG
The DNA here is from genome assembly GCA_027296045.1 of bacterium. GTDB lineage: Bacteria > Latescibacterota > UBA2968 > UBA2968 > UBA2968 > JAPUJS01. Next base: position 2,461 of record JAPUJS010000185.1, read on the forward strand.
TATTGAAACCCTTGTGACCAACTCCCCTGGCTTGACACCACCCTGGAATGCCGTCCCACCACCAGCAGGCCCATCACCCAACCCACAGTATCCAGCGGTGCACCGAGTCCCCCGTTCCAGACCCGCACACCCGCTTGCTGCATCGCAACGGACGTCGCCGGGCTGTGGTTGTTCTGATGCTGGCAGGTGGCCACAGGGAACTGACCGCAGATTTCCGCGACGTCCTGGAGCCCCGGTGTTTCGTACCTCCGTCCCTTTCGGAGCGCCAGATCCCAGGGATCTCGATTGCCGTAGACCAGAGCAGGCTCTGGATATTCGAATGCGTAGTTGCCGTGGTACTCGATCTCGTGCTTCTTCAGTGCATCCAACACGTCCTTTCGACCCCGCTCTCGAAGCATCCGGGCCTTTTCGCCCACCATGAAATAACACGCCTGAATGCCGGCCTTTTCATAGAGCAGGGCCAGCCGGAGCAACGCATCGTCCGCTTCGGGATTGATCGGATCTTCGGTATCGAAACAGATGAAAACGTACGGCTTGCTCATCGGCCGGCCTCATATTTTCGGGTGTATTTGCCTTCTTCCTTCTTTACAGAGAATGCGAGGAAAATCTCCTACACCTGGATCCATTTCTCTTTCCTTGAAGCGGCAACGACTGCATCCAGAATCTCAAGCACTCGGAGACCATCACCGACCGGGATGGGGGCAGATCTGCCTGATAAGATGGCTCCAACAAAGGCATCCAGTTCCCGATAGCACATCTCTTTGAGATTGTCGCCAGGAATGTTCAAAACCGTTGGATGGGTGTATTCCGGGATGACCTGACTCTGGACGGAGACCACATCGCCGTACCAATCCCCTCGAATGCGTCCCTTGCTTCCAAAAATATCTACAAAATCATATCCTACGCCGGAGGCCTGAGACACACTGAAGGTGGCCACCACCCCCTTTTTAAACCGCACCGTATAAGCCGATGTCTCATCTGTTCCACCCTCATTCCAGCGCACAGACCCCGAAACTGCCTCGGGATCTTCTCCGGTGAGCCACACGACCTGGTCTGTCAGGTGAGACCCGAGAAAAAAAAGCTGGCCACCCCCTTCCTCATAGGGACCGGCAAGCCAGCCCTCAAGGGGGGGCCCGCCTTTTCCGGCCACAACAAATTGGACCTCTCCTACCACACCACGCTCAAGTTGGGACTTGATAAACATCCGGCTGAGAGAATAGCGCATACAAAAGCCAACCATCGCCACGATGTTTTCTTTCCCTGCCGCCTCAACGACCTCTCTACCCTCCTCTGCATTCAAGCCCATTGGTTTTTCGATGAAGACATGCTTGCCTGCCTCAATTGCAGATAGAGCCACCTCTTTGAGATGGCGATGGGGTACGGCAACAATGACTGCATCCACGTCCCCACTTCCAATGAGTTCCTCAGCACTTTCATAGGTCGCCTCAATCCCCAATTCATTGGCCATCCGTTGGGCCGCGCCGATATCGACATCGGCACAGGCAGCCAGATTGGCGGATGCAATACGAGAAACGGCCGGTGCAAGGTGCCCCCGACAGTGCCTTCCACACCCTACGACTCCTACACGCAAGACATCGGACATCACGGCCACCTCCTTTAAGGGTGCCTAAGCAGAGCTTTCAAAGCCATATCGACCTATCTATCCAAGGCTGCCACAGCCTCGATTTCCACCAGCCAGGAGATACCAACTTGCTGATCTCAAGCACATAGACCTTCCACCCACACCACCACACACGTCATTCTGCAAGATCGGGACGCTTCCATCCCGAAAAATCTCGCCTGAATGCATCCAGCAGCAATTTCTCGTCATTGGGCAAAAAATAAAGCCTGCCCTTGGAGACCGTCCGGTTTGCCTTCGGATCATAAGATTCCCCAATCGCCGGGCGTGGATGCAGGCAATCGTGCCAGACCTGTCCCAGCGACCGAGTCTCGGTCCAGGCGAATGCGGCCAGGTACTTGCCATCTCGCGATACACACCCGATGAGAGGGTAAACGGGCCGATCAGGGCTATACCCCCGTTGTCCCGATACCTGTCCGGGATGGGGCCGCCAGATTGGGAAGTACTCCTGAATCCAGGGTTCGGAGAGGTTGGCCTTGTCGTCGGGACGATTCCGAGTACCGGGAATCCGTCGTGTATCCTTCAAGAGCGTAAGCCCACCGTCCAGCATCACGAAACACCGGGCGACAAAATCCTGCACGTAGTCTCCCCGATTGCCAAAAGCCTCTGAACGCCGTAACTGCCAGCAGGGATTGAGTGACTTGACCTCCTGGACACACTGCCTATCAGGTCCTGTCACTTCGACCTGGACTTCCACACCATCACGGACCGGTTCGAAACGGGAAGTCACTGTGGCGGTCTCCAGGCAATGTATCAACACCAGAGCATTTCCTTCCTCTTGATGAGAGACAGCCTTTCCCAGTTGGTCTTCATAGCACCAGATTTCACACTCCAGGCCAGGTATACTTGGGACGGTGATATTAACCAGAGAATATCTGTCGTTTTCAATGTATTTGAGCTTGGGAATCATGTCTTCTCCAGGACCAGGATCGGCACCTACTACCTTCACTGGAAGCAGGTAACCTCTCTGTACGTTCTCCTATCATCTCTCCACTCGCACCACTACACACATCCATACATAAACGGGATACACCCAACCGGCCTCAAGCCTGCCCCACCTACCCAGGCCCTGCAGGACGCCACATTTCCATCTCGGACCTTTTCGTTCTAACAAGAGCAAGATAGGGCCTCTAAAACCCAAATGCAAGGAAATGTCAATCCTTTAAGACTGTCCCGTATTCGCCCCTTCAGACGGCTTGAGGGAAAAGGAAAAAGCCCCGGCACGGGTGGGATACGGGCCAAATTCGGAGCTTGTGTTTCGTTTCATCCGTCTCCTCCTAAAGCGGACTCCCTCCTTGCACGCTCGAAACGAAACAGGCTCAGGTCCATCTGGCTTGTTCCCTCCAATACCATCTGGGCCACTGCCTCACCAATGGCACCCGAATGTTTGAAGCCGTGCCCCGAACAGGGCGACACAATCATCACCCGCTCGCTTTCGGGATGCCAGTCAATCACGAAATGTGCGTCTGGTGTTACCGTGTAAAGGCACACATGGGCCTGTACACAATTTCTTGTCAAGCCGCGCACTTTATTTTTTACAAAATGGTCCATCATGTGGGAAATTTCTTTCTGATGTACGGTCCGATCCACCTCATCCGGATGAATTGTGTCGAGATATTCTTCCGTCACCATCTTCACGGCCAGCGTGGCATGAGGGGGCGTTGGAAAGAGCGAGTAATAATCAGCCTCCGTATCGCCAATCCAGATGACAAACGGAAAACGGTCTGAGCTAAACAATGCCGGATCTTCAGCCTCAATCCAGTAAAAAACCTGGCGATAGACGCCAAAGGACTTTCGCATCTCACCTTGTAGAAAGTCGATGACCCACGGACCGACAGTCAGTACTAACTTTCCAGCTGAATACGTTCCCTGGGTCGTCGTTACCGTCACACCACGCCTGTCATAGGCATAATCCAGCACCTTTTCGTTGGTATGAATGGTGGCTCCCCGGCGTTGACCTTCTCGCAACTGCACAGCCACGGCGCGTTCAGGATTGACGACACCACCGGTCGGCTCATAGAAGGCATGTTCATTGTCGCGAATTTTGAGCATGGGAAGATGGTTACGAATGTCGGCCGCATTCCTCAGTTCATGCTCAATCCCATACTGTTTTGCCAATTGCGCTGTCTGCATCACAAAATCACCGACACCGTGAAAGTGTGCTCCGCCCTTTTGGGGACAAATGATGTAACCGCCGCTCAGGGTCAACAATGACTCACCACCCACCGCCTCCAACTCTCGCCAGATTTCGTGCGTTCGTCTGACCAGGGGAATGTAGGCTGCCCCTTCGCCAACGGCCAATCGTGTAATGCGCGTCTCACCATGCGTAGATCCCATCTGATGGGGTGGCGCAAACTGGTCGATACCGAGTGCAGGCACACCCCGCCTGGCAAGTTGATACAAGGCCGCGCTTCCCATCGCGCCCAGGCCAATAACGATGATGTCGTAATCTGTGTTCATCTCTTTCCCCCAAGAGGCAGCTGTCAGTCATTTATCGGAAGATTGCCAAGGGTTCTTACAAAAGCCAAGATAGAGCCTCTAAAACGCATATGCAAGGAAATGCCAACTTTGATTAAGGAAAAAGCCCCTGACACAGAAAGTAAGTCAGGGGCTTTTTCATATCAGGCTCAGGGGTCTTCTTGCAGGTTTGGTAGAAGGACGGACGACAGGTGGGGAAATCATAGCTGTCGAAAGAATGTCCTCACCCAGGCCCCGTTGCACAGGTTCCAAGATCTGCCTCAACTGCAATTTTTACAGGTAAATCAATCTTAAATATTTATATATTTTTACATATCATCATATTTTACAAATATTTAAAAAATATACTAATATTCCCTACGCAGAGAATATAGGAAGAGAGAGAACCGAACCTCCTGTGTCAAACGCCTGCACCCGAAAGGTCCGACCAACTCCCACCGCCTTCTCGGGGGATGGTTTGCGAGCTGGCGAGCGAACCACACGTTTCGATCCTGCAACAGTTTTACCCGGTGCACGGAGCAGGGGCCTTCCACAGGGCCAACTAGAAATTTTTGAACCTATCCGTTCCTACTTTCACACACCCAGCACCATAGGTTACCGGTCGCCTACATCGCCTTCAACCACTCTGTAGCAGGCGCTTCCACCGCTTCATTGTGTGCCACAATCTGCTCCGTCAAATTGTCAATCACGCCCTGATAATCTGGATCCCCAAACAGATTATCAACCTGATCCGGATCCTCCCGCCGACTGAACAAAATATGCTCGTTATCACGGACATATGCCAGTTCATATTCCGGCGTAAAAATACCCGCCCGATTCAAAGAAGCATGGTGGATAAACGCTACATCGCCCCAACCTGCCTCTTGCCCCTGCAGCAGCGCCGAAGCATCTTGCCCCTGTTCACGGCCACAGCACGCCACGCCCATTAAGCCCAAAATCGTTGGATGGAAATCCACACTGCCAATACACTGTTCCACCCGGGTTCCCGCCTTAATTTTCTCCGGCCAGCGAATCATCATCGGCACCCGATGGGCGGTTTCATACAACTGGTTCTTCCCCATCAACCCGTGTTCCCCCATATATTCCCCGTGGTCTGACGTAAATACCACAATCGTCTGGTCCAGGATTCCCTTCTGGCGCAACGCATCTAAAATCTTTCCCACACAATCGTCAATCAACTTCACCTCGCCGCAATACCACGCCTTTGCCTGGCGCAACCTATCGTCCTTCGGCGCACTGCGAGCCGCTTTTGCCCACGCCGGCAAGTGGTCCTCCGTGAGACGTGTATCGGGCAGGGGCATGTCTTCGGGCTTATACATATCGCTATAAGGCGCTCGGGTATGAAATGGACCGTGCGGATCGGGGATACTCACCATATAACAGAACGGTTTGTCCCGCTCCCGATTGATAAATTCAATCGTCTTTTTCGCCAGCCAGTCCGTCGGATAGGTCGTCTCATCGCCCGTAACCTCATACGGGAAAATCGTCGGCTGCACACCGTTCATCGGAGTGTCTTCGATCTTCTTCCAGTGCCCACGATTGAACATATACTGATTGTCCGCAAAGCCCATTCCCCGATCCTCGTGCACCCACCCGGGCCTGCGTAAACCATCCAGGTGCCACTTGCCCCCATAGCCGGTATCATATCCCTGATCCAGCAGGATCTGCGCGAATGTCACCTCATCCCGATTAATCGAAAGATTGTTCCTATAAGCCCCATGGGCGTGGGGATATCTCCCGGTAATCAAACATCCCCGGGAAGGAGTACACACCGCAGTCGTATTAAAATAATTCGTCAGAATCGCCCCTTCTTCAGCCAGAGAATCGGTGTGGGGTGTATGCACAAGCGTTCCCCCACAGGCACTGACCGACCACCAGCTCTGCTGGTCGGTATGGATCACGAGTAAATTGGGCTGTTGACTCATCCATCTGCTCCTTTCGTTCACACCTTCGAAAAATTCGACATCCGCTCCTCAAGTCATTCGGGGAAGCATTTCTCTGGTTACCACATTTTGGGGCTGTTCGCCCTGAAAAAAGCGTTCCAGATCATCCACAATACCCTGACTGTGCCGAAGCATCGTATCGTGTGTGAGCCCCCCGCCATGCGGCGTCAGAATCACGTTGTCCAAATCTCGAAGGGCATGATCAGGAGCAAGCGGTTCTTTCCAGAACACATTTAATGCCGCTCGGATGCGTCCGGACTGCAGCGCGCTCACCAACGCGCCTTCGTTGACCACTGCCGCACGGGCCGTATTGACCAGAAGCCCATTGTCTGGCAACCAACCCAACTCCCTCTCCCCCAGCATCCCTCGTGTCTCATCGGTCAGTCCCAGATGGAGCGATACGACAAACGAATTTCGCAACAAATCTTCCAGATCCGTTTGCTGCGCTCCATAAGATGCCACAACCGCTTCGTCAATATATGGATCATATACCCGTACATCACAGTGAAACGGCGCCAGAAATTCCGCCACACGACGACCGATCATCCCAAAACCGATTAACCCGACCGACTTTCCGGTCAGATCCAGCGCATGGCGTGCTTTGCCCCATCCCTTCTCTCGGATCACATCCACCATATGCCGCACATCGCGAAGCCCACACAGCATCATCGTCACCGAAAACTCCGCCACCGCATTGGACATCGCCCATCCGGTGTTGACCAGCACCAGCCCCCTATCCAGCAAATACTCTGGCTCCGAACGGCCCACCGCTCCTCCAACCACCCCTACAATACGAAGACGTTCTCCCGCATCGATAATCTCAGGCGTCAACCAACCGCCACTTCGCCCAATCACAATCCCATCCACATCTCGGATCGCGTCCAATTTCTCCTGATCCGTTGGCCGGTTCTCACCCGGATGTTGGACCACTTCCACAAACGAAGCCAACCGCTCCCGGTCTTTAGCGGTCAAATTCGGATCTGAAACAGGCAGTGTCACATAAACTCTGGGCATCCTCTCCTCACATCGTTAACCACGGATCTTGCGTCTTCTCCAGCCACCCGTGCAACTCTTCGGTCAACCCCTTTACAAGGTCTGGCGTTTCTTCGGCAAGAAAATCTTCGCCCTCAGGTGTCTTCCTCCGCGAAATAGGACCGGAACAGGGGCTCCAGGTTGATAAACTGATCTTCAAGCTCGAAAAACACGTTTTTACCGAAAAAATCCAGTTTCACAAGGGCATTCAGAGCCGCATCTCCCGTCACGGCCGAACGAATCCGTGCTGCCATATCGCGGTTTAGCTTTTCCACCTTCTGGCAAATATGCTCCAGTCCCTCCAACCCCCACACCACCTCTTCCCCCGACTTCTGCATAAAATACTGGGCAAAAAAAT
>JAPUJS010000186.1 GCA_027296045.1 bacterium
GTGCTTTCTCAGAAGCCCGTTGAGTTGTATGACTGGGAGACCGACCGGGACGAGGTGAACAACCGGGCGGACGATCCTGCGCTGGCGTCGGTGAGACAGGATCTGATTGAGACGCATTTGAATCGGATTCGGGACCGGTTGGATGAATCCAAGTTGAAGACATTTGAAGAAGGATGGGGCAAGCGTTGATCGGTACGACCGTGCAAGAGAGATCTGCCAGCTATGGATTAGAGCACGACGCACCGGCGGCAATGGTGGGGTGTGGGGGTGGGGAGTAGGCATTTGCTTGCATGCAAAGGGCAGATGATTTACATTCGTGCACGTGAGCAAATGTGCGCAACGGGTCCGGTGATTTCGAAAAGGGGGAGGCAACTCCTGCTTTTGGGCGCTACACTCCTCTTAATAGGAAAGTGAAAGCGTTTATGCCAAGAGAACAACAACAATTGGCATCCTCCTATGAGGCTGCACCGAAAACCCTGATTCAGGAGGCGGTAACGCTCCGAGCAGTGGTCGTGGGTGTTTTCGTCGTGTTGTTTTCGGAAGCCTATATTACCTGGGGGATGATGCACCTGGCCTCCCGCATGAACAAATCCTATCTGCCGATGGGGTTGTTTTTTGTTTTTGTGGTTCTGGTTTTGGGAAACGTCATCGTTGATCGGGTGAAAAAAGAATGGTCGCTTCGCCAGCATGAGCTTCAGGTCGTTCTGGGGATGGGGCTGATTGGGGCGTTTTTCCCATTTTTCGGGTTGGCCAGTTTTTTGCCCACGGTGATTGCGGCACCCTTTTATCTGGATACACCGGAAAATGGATGGCGTGAGCTTCTGCACGAGCATATCCCATCGTGGATTGTGTTGCGCAATGAAGACGGGGCAGCGACCCTCTTTTACGAGGGGCTGTCACCTGCCGAGTCAATCCCGTGGGGGGCCTGGGTGGTTCCCTTATTCTGGTGGGGAACTCTGATTTTCGCCATCGGGTGGTTGACCCTGTGTATCATGGTGATGTTGCGAAAACAGTGGGTGGAAAACGAACGGTTGGAATACCCGCTGATGAATGTAAGCATCAAATTAGCAGCCGAATCGGATAATCCCGAAGGGATGGCCCATATGGTTCGGCAGCCGGGGTTTCGGGTTGGGTGTTTGTTGGGGGCGATCGCTGTGTTGTGGAATGTGGTTTCCTTTTTCTATCCTCTGGTTCCGCAACTGCCCACCACACCCAGTGCAGCCGGTTGGCTTCGGTGGTTGGAAGGGGCACCCACATTCTGGGTGCAGATCAGCATTTATATTATTGGATTTGCCTATTTTGCCAGGGTGGAGGCGCTGTTTAGTTTCTGGATGTTTTTTCTGCTCACCGGGATTGAGATCTCCGTGTTTGATCGGCTGGGGGTGGGTTCTTCCGTGGGAGAAGGGGGGTTGGAAGCCGTCCGGTCTCAGAGCTTTGGGGCCCTGGTCATGCTGGTTCTGATCAGTCTCTGGATGTCGAGAGAACATTTGAAAGCAGTTTTCAGAAAAGCGTTGACGGGGGATCCGGAGATAGACGATTCCAGAGAAGTATTGTCCTATCGCACGGCCGTGATCGGGTTTGCGATCGGACTGTTGTATATGGGAGGATGGTTACACCTGGCGGGTATGGAACTGAAGGTTCTGGTATTTTATCTGGGGTTCGCGATGATGGCCTACATCGGGTTGTCCAGGATTGTGGCCGAAGTGGGTTTGCCCTATGCCAATATTTCGGATACGGCACTCAATTTTGCACCGATCTACATTCTGGGTTCCAACCAGATTGCAGCAACATCCATGGTCAGCCAGGGGTTTATCTATGCTCTGTTTGCAACCACGCGCGGTTTTCTGGGCCCGCCCATTGCCCAGACGATGAAGCTGACAAGCGGGCTTTCCTTCCGTCGAAATCGGCTGGTAAAAGCCATTGTGCTTGCTATGGCGGTGGGGTTCTTTGTTTCGACCTGGGATACGATTTACACATCCTATCGGCAGGGCGGCTACAATTTAGGCGGCCTGACACGGGTTAACGGCGTGCGCAACAATTACCAAAAAGCCGTGACCTGGATTCGGAATCCGAAGCCTCCCGATTGGGACCGGCTGACCTTTGTGGGTTCCGGAATGATGCTGGTGGTGTTGTGAACCATCGTGCGGTATCATTTTATCTGGTGGCCACTCCCGGCTGTGGGTCTTGCCCTTCAGGGGATGTATATGGCCAGACGGCTTGTGTTTCCGGTATTTTGTGTGTGGCTTTATAAATCGATTGTTATGAAGGTAGGTGGAGTGGACCTGTATCGGCGAGGGCAGCCATTTTTTATTGGTCTGATGGTGGGATATTCTTTTGCCGTCTTTTTCTCGACCTGGATTGACCATATCTTTTTCTATGGACACGGACACATTGTGCACGATTTTTGACGTGTGAACTTTGTGCGCTGGCCGGACCCCGGGAATAAATACAGAAGCCCCCTGCCTATCATGGACAGGGGGCTTGTCTTTTAGGATCATACTGATTTCTCACTGCCTACCACGAGACGTGGATTTCGTGCCCCTGGCCGTTGAACCAGAGGCTATCTACAACGACGTGAAAGGCAATGCCCATCATAAATCCGACAAGCAGACCCAGAAAAAGGGGTGCGGTTTGGCGGTAGCGCTCCAGCCCGCCCAGTCTTAAAAGCACCGTTTTGATCAGCCAGACGAGGAAGACCGAGGTGACCACCGAAGTTTTGCCACCCCACGGCAGGGTCGGATGACGTCCAGGGGTCTGGGCTGCCGATGTTGAAACCGAGCCGGTTAAAGATGCCGATCTGGAGAACAGTGAGCAGGTTGAAAAACCAGAGACTGAAGAGGACTGTGGCCTGGCGGTCCACAATGCCCCAGTTGGGCAGGGATTGGAGCAAAATCTCGGCCCAGCGGTTTTCGGCGGTGGCAAAATAGGTGGGAGAGGTGATGACGCCCAGAAAATAGCCGGAAAGCCACTCGCCCTGCATGCATGCAGCCACCATGCCCATGGAACAGATGGTGAGAAGTTCGGAGGAAGAAAGGGGGTTGCTCCGGCGTTCCAGGAGCAGGTTCAGGGCCAGCAGGAAGGTGAAGGGGATCAACATGGCCAGGGAGAGGTGGGCGTGGTCGGCCCGGACGGATATGTATCTCTGGCAGAGGAAACCACGGTGATCGCAGCCATTTGAGTGGTCGGCTGGTGGCATATATATCCGTGGGTTTTCTTGAAAATTTTTTATAAAAAGGGCTTGTTCGCGATTGGGGACCGATGTATTATGCTGTGATGCGAGGATATCCAACACCTGCAAACCCAGAAAGAAAGGATCATCATGGAGTTTCCATCGATTCGCCCTCGCGGAGCGAACTATATTCGACCTTTGCAAGGGGAGACCGTAGAACTGTCTCCTCCTGGTTTTAGCTGGTGGCGATCAGCAGAACGGGGTGCCTGTCTGTATAAACTGATTGTGGAGAAAGATGGTACTCCGTATTACGAATCATCGGAATTGCCGGATCCGATTCATGTGCCTTCCAAGGTATTTTCACCGGGTGCTTATCAATGGCGGATACAGGCCATGGATGGAGGATCTGTAGCAGCAGAATCGGAGGCAAGATCCTTCACGGTTTCCCAGGATGCAGACGAGCAGCCCTGGACAGATCCGGCAGGTCTTCTCGCACGTGTTCCTGCCGAACGTCCTCGCCTTTTCTTCCTGGCATCTCAGATGGATGCGGTTCGAGAGACCTTGACCAGGACGCGGTCTGAAGCGTTTAAAAGTTTAAAACGAGCGGCTGACCATGCGATGACGCTTGATCGGCCAGCGGAGCCGGACTACGACCAATTGGAAGACCCTGCGGAAAGAAGGCTGGCTTACTCCGCCTGCTTTGGCACAATGCGAAAATATCATGACCAGGGTATGCGAAGTCTTGCGCTGATGTATCTGCTTACGGGCGAAAAGAAATATGGGGAGGCCGCCCGACAATTGATCGTAGATGCCGCCGGGTGGGATCCGGAAGGGATTTCGTCTATTCTGGCACCCTATGGAGATGAAGTCGGGCTCGGGCTGCTCCGGGCAGGTGCAGAGGTCTACGATTGGATTTATGACCTTCTGAGTGATGAGGAACGGGACCTTGTCGGAACTATGGTTGGGGCAAGGGCGGATCAAATGATTCAAAGGCTTGAACGGAATGACTACACGTTCAAGCCAGATGGCAGCCACGACGGCCGCCTTCCCGGCTTTTTGCTCGAACACGCCATCGCCCTTTGCGAAGACAAACGAGCGGTTGAATGGGCGGAATATGCGCTGAAGATTATCGCAACGAATTTCCCGCACTGGGCAGGAAGCGAAGGGGGCTGGGCGCAGGGTGTGCCTTACGGGATGTCTTATAACTCGCGGGATGCAATGCCGTTTCACGCCTGGAAACTTGCCACCGGTCACGATATCTGGCTCAAGCCCTATTACCAGAAGATGCCCTGGTTTTTTTATTACTGTGTGTCACCGGTGGGCGAAATTATGCCTTTTGGAGACACCGAACACGATCATGTCCGTCCATCCCAGGCCAGAACATTCATCCAATTTCACGGCCTTCGACTCGGTAATGCCAGGCTTCGGTCCTGGGCGGATCAGGCGGTTGAACAAAATGGTCACACGCCCGAACTGGACCCTTTCCCCGGGATTTTGCTTGAAGACGTCCAAATTACCCAGGGGAAAGATACCATTCCGCAGGATCGTGTGTTTCGAGGGGTGGGGTGGGGGGCGTTGCACAGTGATATTGAACATCCAGATCGGGATTTTATGGTCCTCCTGCGATCTTCTCCATACGGTGGGGTCAGTCATGGTCACGCGAGTCAAAATGATTTTGCTGTGATGAAAGGGGGGCGGGCTCTCCTTTGTGCGGGAGGCCTTCGGTTTCCGCACCATGGAACGCCCTTTCACAATGAATATGCCCAGCAATCCATTTCCCACAACTGTGTTCTGGTCAACGGAAAGGGGGCGATCAATCGGGACGGCAACCATGGGGGAGAGATTGTCGGATTTAAAACCACGGACGCGTTTGGTTATGTTTGTGGCGAAGCAGAGAACGCTTATGGCGACCTCCTGAAAAGATACCGTCGGCATATGCTTATGATTCGCCCGTCCCTTCTTGTTCTGGTCGATGAACTCGAGGCTCCGGAAGCTTCTACCTATCAATGGCTGCTTCACGCATTTGAGCAGTTTGAGATGGATCCGGACGCAACAACCGTTAGCTCACGCCGAAGGGGTGCATCTTTGGAAGGCAGACTGTTCTGCTCGAACAAGCTCTCTTTGAGCCAGACGAATGCATGGCCCGTGGCTCCGGACAAGGGATATCCAACGCTTGAGAAGGAATTGCCGGAGAAAAGGTGGCACTTTACGGCTGAAACAGAGCGGACGGATCGCTGTCGAATTGTGGCCGTATTTTCCGTCCAGGGTCCCGGAGAGGATAAACCCGAATTTTCGATAACAGAATCAAATCGGACCCTCACGATTGAAGCACCTGATGCTACGGCTCATGTATCTCTTGACGAAAATGCAACAGCGGTGCTGACGGTGTCATCGGAGGGCGAATCAATGGATGTCCAGGCCTAGCGTCCAGGACTCTTTGAGACGGCTGGTCGTTCAAGAATATATCAGTGTCAAATTCTTAGACGTTGTGCATCGGGGGAGAAGGAGATCCGACAAGGCTTTCAGAAGCGATATCAACGGCTTTGTCTTGCGGACCGCCTCTTTAGCCAAGATTGAGGCAAGGGGATCGGTAGAAGGCACACAAAAGGCTTAACCCTGCGCATGGGTTTTGGATGGTTGACTTTTGTGCTTTTGTGCTGTAATCTTTAAACACTAATTCTGCGCTTTTTTATGCGTGACCAACTGACCCTATGACCCTACTCACCAAATACAAGTGGAGAAAAAAATGGACGCCCTCGATGTTCGAGGCTTGCCGAAAGACAAGGTGGACTACCTCCAGCAGCTTGTCGACCAGTGGAAAAAAGAGACGGCACAGACCACGGACGATACCGATAAGGCGGCTTTCACCACGCAGAAGTCCAGGGTGATCGGACCGCTCACTCGCCGCGAGATTTATGAACACCTCTAACGAATTTGCCTTACTTGACGCGAATATCCTCGTTTATGCAGATCAGGAAGAAGACGAACACCACGCTGCTTCAAAAAGGCTTCGGGATCAAGGACGGCTTGGGACACGCGCACTTTGCGTCTGCCCACAGGTTCTGAACGAGTATTTTTCAGTCGTGACCAGCCCCAGGCGAGTGACCAATCCTCGGTCCTCTGAGGCGGCAATGGAAGAGGTTGAGCAGTACGTAGCCTCTCGGCACATCCGCAAAGTTTATCCGACTCCAAACACGTTCAAACGGCTTCAAGCGCTTTTTCAGACCTATCCGGTCGAAGGGCCGCTTATTTTTGATCTCTACCTCGCAGCGACCATACTCGAAAATGGAATTACCAAAATCTACACCTACAACACGGCTGACTTTGCCCGCATTTCTGAAATCGAGGTTCTTGAGCCGGACGCGATTATTGCCGCAGAGAGCGAGGACACTCAGGAGTCGGAACAGCAGGATAGCGCAACTGAATGACCCTATGGATGAATACTACTTTTACGGTGGTTCACTCCATGGAAAACATTATCTCACTACGATTATCTGTGGAGGATCTTTGAAGCCCTGAATACGGAGTTCGGGGCTTTTTCACCACGCATAGGGTTCCACACGCCTCCTCCCAGGCTTCCTCCCAGGCCTCCAGAAAGCATTTACATTCAAGCGAAAACGGCTTTTCCTCCTGGACCTCTCGATAGAACTGCGCCAGGGTTTCGTGGATTGCTTTGCCGAATGCCAATGCGGAAGAAACGCCCCCGGTTTGGATCTCATCTATATATCTGAAGCGATATTTTAGGGGGCAATCGAGATAGAGGGACAGCTGGGAATATGAGAAGGTATAGGACGCATAAAGTAGGATTTATCTTCAATCTACGCCACCCTCAGATTCCGAAAAGCAGTCGGATTTTGCGCTTCAGGGTCCAGGCTTGAAAAGGTCTCCCTTAGATACAGGAAAGCCCTGTTGCTATGAGGTCAACAGGGCTTTTTTCAGTCTCGTTCTGGATAGGGTTAATATCCCTTCTCCTTATCCACCACGTTCACCAGCGGTTCCCCCTTCACATATCGATGGAGATTTTCTACAAACAGCTCCATGGCTCTGACCCGGACGTGTTGGGAAGATCCGGCGCTGTGGGAGGTCAAAATGACATTGGGTTCGGTCCACAGCGGGCTGTCTTCGGGGCAGGGCTCGGTGTAGGTTACGTCCAGTCCTGCTCCTGCCAGTTTGCCACTGCGCAGTGCGGCAATGAGCGCTTCTTCGTCCACGACTTTTCCTCGACTTACATTGACCAGAAAACTGCCCGATAGGGTGAGGTCGCCGGAAAACTCGCCTTCGTAGGAGTGGGAAGGCAACCGGTTGAACAGGTCGTGCGATAGCATTTTGTGGGTCTCGGGCGTGCTGGGGCAGCATACCACCACCACGTGGGATTGGGACATCATTTCGGGTAAAAAATCCAGCTTGCCGAGTTGATCCACGTAGGCTGGTTTTTCCAAATCTTCAGCGTCTACTGCAAGCACTTCCATTTCAAACGCCTTCGCCCGTTCTGCAACTCCTCGACCGATCCCGCCCAGGCCGATAATGCCCATGGTCAGGCCGGCCAGCTCCACACAGGGTACACGCTGCCAGTGTTTGCGCGTCTTAAATTCAAGCTGATTCGGAATCCGGCGTGTGAGGGCCAGCAACAGGGCAAAAGCATGTTCGGAAATCTGTCGGTTATACAAATTGCGACAATTGGTCAGCACCATGTCGCTTGCCTGAAACGCAGGATACATGGTTCCTTCGACCCCGGCGGAGGGTTGTTGTACCCACTTCAGGGCCTCGGCCCGGTCGAAATCGGATTCTGGCAGCCGTCCGAACAGGATTTCCACACCGCTGAGATGGTCGCCCAGGCTTTCCCCTTCGGGCAACAGGGTCACCTCGACCTCTTCGGGCGCGTCATTCAGAATTGCTTCCACGTCTGGTGTGCAGTGCATTCCGATCAAAACTTGATGCCCAGCCATAAACCTCTCCTTTGCTTGTCAAGGGCCAGAAAAGCTTCCCAAACCGCATCCAGGGTTGCTTTTGAGCCCGCCGGTCAGCCTCTTTAATCGATATCTCGTGTTTCGCGATTATCGTGTTGAACAAATGCAAGTGGTAGATTGGAGAAAGGCGTGCGAAGGACTGTTCTCCTGGCCCCATAGTACATAAAGCGGCTGGAATGTCAAGCCCTCCAAGTGTCGCCGGGTTTGATCATTATCGTTGAAAATGAGCGGATATTCCGTATCATACACGTATACTACAGGACAATCGTATCTTTGACCTGGTAACCTGGATGAAGATGGACTCTGGACAAGACACTGGGGATGCATGATCTAATTTTAGAAAGGGGATTGGAAAAAAATGAACGACGCGATTGAGAAAGGGCGCGAAGTTGCGCTCGGGATTCTGAATCCGAGCCAGCGAGAGTTGGATCGAGGGTTGGCGTTGCATCGTGAGTCGCCGGTCGTGGAGTCGTACAGCCTTGGGCTCAGTGCACCAGTGGACGGGGAAGCGATCGCGGCCGCTATCGAGGCTGGAGCGACGGAGCGCGAGCTTCAGGATCTGTCCGAAGATCAGGGCATGACGCGTTGGGCGACGGTGCCGGAATTGCGTGCGGAGTTTGAAGAGGCCTGGGAGGCATCGGGGGTGACTTGCTCGTTTCAGAATGCGGGGGAGGAGGGGAACGATCCGACGGTGCTGATGAAGCGATTGGCTCGGCACACTTTCGTTACAGACATGATGCCTGATTTGATGCGGCGTGCGGTCCGTCCAGAGGATATCGAAGCCGCCAAGAATGAGGGGAAGCACTGTCGGTACATGACGGGGAACGGAGTTCCACTTGCGGGGGATCAGCGATCGCCGGATGAGGAAGTGCGTTTTATTCGGGTGTTCTTTCAACTGGGGATTCGGATGATGCATCTGACCTACAACCGGCGCAATCCGATCGGCGATGGATGCGGCGAGCCGGCCAACGCGGGGTTGAGCGATTTTGGTCGGGCAGTGGTGAAGGAGATGAATCGGGTGGGGGTGATCATCGATGTTGCCCATACCGGGCGACAGACATCGCTGGATGCGATCGCGGTTTCGGAACAACCGGTGATTGTGAGCCATTCCTGTGCCCATGCACTCAACGAGCACATCCGGTGTAAGGACGATGTGTTGATCGAAAAAGTGATCGCATCTGGTGGAACGATGGGCATTACCAATGTTCCCGGCTTTCTGGGTGGCAAAGGAGACATCGGCGCATTTCTGGACCATATCGAATATGTGGCGAAGAAATTTG
This sequence comes from bacterium, assembly GCA_027296045.1. GTDB lineage: Bacteria > Latescibacterota > UBA2968 > UBA2968 > UBA2968 > JAPUJS01. The sequence continues at coordinate 9,417 of JAPUJS010000186.1, forward strand.
GTGCCGATCACGTCACCGTTGGGACGGATCGCGGCTATCGGTCGGTCGGGACAGGTGCGGAGCGGGCCAAACTTCCAAAGCAGAATCGCCTTCGCACACGTTGGGAGGCGTTGTGGCCTCCCGATGATAAAAAAGACACGTCCGAGTATAATCAAGCGTTTCAGTCCGAGAGTCTGATGTGGACGAACTGGCCGTTGTTTACGGTGGGATTGGTGCAGCGGGGGTTTTCGGATGCGGACATTCGGAAAATCATTGGGGGAAATATTTTGCGGGTTGCAAAATCTGTTTTTCCGCATTGAGTAAGGCCAACACATCAGGACAGGTGCGTTTTGGGCTGGTTGAACAGCCCATGAGAATGGGGCCCGTTTGTATCGAATCGTCGGTTATGCAGAGCCCATCATCTGGCCAGGCCCGGCGTCGAAATTGCTCAGGCGTCGGATTTTTTCTTTTTTATGTTTTTGGCCACGCGTTGCCGAAGTTCCGAACTGGAAAAAGTATGTGGGCGTGTGTTGAAGTGGCAGCGATCCAGCGTCTCTTCTCGCCCGGTGAAGTCTTTGTCTCTGTATTCGTCGCCTATGATTCGCACGTCCCAGTCGATGGAATTCAGAATCCGCAGGACATCTGCCTCGGTGTCGTAGACGATAATCTCGTCGACGTATTTGCAGGCCGCAACCTGGATCTGTCTCTCCTCAATGCTCTGAACCGGTTTGTTCTTTTCCGGGCGGTCTATGGACGGATCTGTCTGGATGCACACGATGAGATAATCACAAACTGTTTTTGCTTCTTGCGTCATGAGAACATGACCGGCATGAAACAAATCGAACGCGCCGAATGTAATCCCTTTTTTCATGTGACCCTCACGCATTTTAAAGGCTGTGCTGCATATGTTTCCCTCAATCGTGGCCGAGAAATCCATCACGCGATATTGCAGCCACCCTCAGAAAAAATCGCCCTGAATGACCGAAATATAAATCATAATTCTTTGCTGTCAACATTTGGATTATCTAGGGATAACGGTGCAGGTGGTGATTTTGGGTAGGGTAGATTTTGGTGTTGATTCATGTTGGTTGAATCCGTTTTTCGGTAGCGTTTGTAACAAAAGGGAGCCAGTAGATTTTTGGCTTTTCAACTCTTAACAGCTCAACATTGCAAAGGAGCTTTTATGTCCAGACCCAATATCCTTGTCATCTTAAACGACGACATGGGCTATTCTGACCTCGGCTGCTACGGCGGCGAAGTCCAGACGCCCAACCTGGATCGTCTCGCTGCAAACGGCCTTCGATTTACCCAGTTTTACAATACCGCTCGATGCTGCCCCACCCGTGCTTCCCTTCTCACTGGCCTCCACCCGCATCAGGCCAGTGTGGGGCACATGATGGACGATCTGGATTACGATGGCTACCGGGGCGACCTCAACATGCGCAGTGTCACCATTGCAGAAGCCCTCAAATCTGCTGGCTATGCTACCTATATGAGTGGCAAGTGGCACATCTCGCGTCACATCGCTCCCGATGGACCCAATCACAGCTGGCCCCGACAACGCGGTTTTGATCGCTATTTTGGTATCCTTGGCGGAGCAGCCCACTACTGGAATCCACAGACCCTCACTCGGGACAACACCGGGATTTCAGTGGACGAACTCCCTGAAGATTTCTTCTTAACAGACGCCATTAGCGACCAGGCCGCCGACTATGTTCGGGAACACGCCCAGTCGGATGAAGAACCCCCCTTTTTCCTCTACACCGCCTACACGTCGCCTCACTGGCCACTTCATGCACACGAAGAAGACATCGAAAAATACAAAGGCCGCTTTGCCGCCGGATGGGATCAATTGCGGGAAGAACGGATTCAGCGGATGCGGGAGATGGGCATTTTAAAAGACACCTGGCCATTAAGTGAGCGCGATGCCTCTCAGGTTCCCTGGGAAGAGGCTGAACACAAAGAATGGCAACAACGCCGGATGGAGGTTTATGCCGCTCAGATCGATCGCATGGACCAGGGCATCGGCCGTATTCTGGAGGCGTTAGAAGAAACCGGCCAAATGGACAACACCCTTATTATGTTCCTGGCTGACAACGGAGGCTGTGCCGAAGAACTTGGGAGCACAAGGGGAATGAATATCGCCCATCCAAGTACAAGAGATGGACGACCCGTTATGCGCGAAAATGACCCCTCGGTGATGCCCGGTCCAGAAGAGACCTATCAGAGCTACGGCGTTCCCTGGGCCAATGTATCCAACACACCCTTTCGCCGCTATAAGCACTGGACGCATGAAGGGGGTATTTCAACGCCTCTCATTGTTCACTGGCCCGATCAGGTCCGTGAAAAAGGTGTTTTCCGCCACCAGCCCGGCCAGCTCACCGATATCATGGCTACCTGTTTGGAAGTGGCAGGCGCTGAATATCCTGAAACCTACAACAACAACGACATCTTCCCGCTCGAAGGCACCAGTCTGGTTCCCATTTTTAGTGATCAGGACAATGGCAAAGATCATCTGATCTGGGAACACGAAGGCAATTGCGCTGTGCGAAAAGGCAAATGGAAGCTTGTTCGCTATTATCCCAGCGATTGGGAACTCTATGACATCGAAGCCGATCGCACCGAACTGAACGACCTTGCCGAAGAGAATCCCGAAGTGGTCGCAGAGTTGGAGGCCATCTTCAATGCCTGGGCAGAACGGTGTCCTATCCAGCCCTGGGATAACATCATTGCTCGACGAGGACAGGGGCGCAGGCCTTCTGAGGTTCCTCCTGAAATGGCTTAGAAAAAACCACAGTCAGAAAACGCCTTTATTCTGCACGTCGGCGAATGAGGAAAATATGGGCAAGCCAAGCAAGCGAAGTCTGAAGTCCTCAAAGAGCATTTGACATTATCTCATTTTGCAACCGAAAAGCCCAGTCAGTTTTATAGCTGAATGGGCTTTTTTTATGGTTGCTGTAGCGTTTTCAATTTGGCCCTGGCAATTGGATGCTCGGGGTTAAGGCCCAGGACGGTTTGGTAGGATAGAATCGCATCTGCACGGTGCTCCAATTTTTCGTATACCTGGGCTAATGCCAGAAAGGCTTCAATGGCTTGTTCGTTTTTTCTTTGGGCAACGTAGATGCTGCCCAGACTGTAAAGAGCCAGAGTGTAATTTGGGTAGTATTGAAGGGCTTTAAGGTGGAGGTGTATTGCCCGTTCAAGGTGATTCAGGCGGTTCAAATAAACAGCCAGGTTTTGAAAGGCAACAGCTGTGTGGTATTGCATTTGTAAACGATTTTCCGCTCTTTTGAGGGCGTCCTGTATGCGTTTCTCGCCCTGCTCGTGTGCTCCTGGATTGTCCTCGAAGAATGAGGTGACACCCAATAGCATGTTCAGCCGGGCCTGATCGGGTTCTCGCAACAGAGCATCTTCCAGGATATGTGGGTAGAGTTTGCCCTCTAAAAGACCTGTATAGAACATTCGTGAATAGATATCTAACGGAACGAGGCTTGGAGCATATGCAACTGCCCGCTCGAATAACTGCAGAGATTGGGCTTTGTTGCTGATGGCTGTATAATAAATGGATAGGGCTTCCGCCCGTTTTAGGGATAGGATGCTGGATAGGATGAGTGCAGAAAGGAAGAGTGAAAACACGATACGGCGTGCCTTGCGAGGCAGCCAGACTTTCTGTCTTTCAACAAGAAATCGGATCCCCCAAGCCAGTACAAACGAGGAGCCAAGGGATGCAAAATAGAGGTGCCGAGATGGTCCGACAGACAATCGATCTGGAGGGTTGTTCAAAAAGGGAAGAATGCTTATTAGGGTCCAGATTGCCCAGTCGGAAGCTGGATACACCCGCTTTTTGTAAAGGATCACAATTCCGATCAGAGCCAAGACGCCTATTGCCATCTCCCAAATGTGTTGCTCATTTTGCGATGTTG
>JAPUJS010000187.1 GCA_027296045.1 bacterium
GCTTGTTTAGCTCCAAGGCATCGCCTAGATGTTTTTCGATCTGTGCCGTAAAGTCGTCGGTGGCCGATGGCTCGCCCTGGATGATGTCACCCAGGGAAAGGGCGAACGAAGGCTTGGGGATAACCGTCTCCATGTCCTTGAAAATAGCCTTGAGTGTAGGATTATTCGTTTCTCCCTGACTGTCCCCGAATGCAACAAATGAGAACGGATTCGTATCCTCCGGCTGCAGGGTCCCCGTGCCCTTCATCGCGGGCATTTGCTGAGAGGCTTTGGGTTCCTGCGCTTGGTCATCGAGCGATTGTTTCGGTGTCAATTGCGCCGTTTTGCTGCAGGCGGTCATCACGGCGACCGTTAATAGAAGCGAGACGGTTTTGTATTTTGTTGCGTTCATAATAATTGTCCCTCAAACGGTCCATAGAAGAAGCCGTTTCATTAAACGCCAGTTGTTGAGAATATTGCATACGATTTTTCTAAGTTTCGTAGGCCCGACTCGAAGTCTGGTTCATCTTTGTCGCCCTGCTTGAAGGAAACCAGCCCTTCAAGCAGACGCCGGCGGAAATCAGATACTAACTCATTTCGAAATTCAGGCATGCTCTTCTGTTCCGCATAACGGCCTGCGGTTCAGCCGCCACTGAAAGGGTCGGCTGCAACTGCTTGTTAGGCAGAATCACGAGTTTTTCCGCCTCGTTTTTCTTTGGCAACGGCACCTGTAGCGGCAGTCGAACGACTTTCCAGGTAGAGTGTGTCATAGCTCAGATCTACCTCGCCGGGCCATTCCACTGAACCCGCTACCACACGTGCTGCTTGAAAGGCTGCATGGTTTTGGAGGCGAACAAAGACACCACGCTGGAGATATGGCGTCATGTCAAATATTCGATGCTCACCGTTCTCAAATATCACCTCCAACTGGTAATCATCCAGTGGGCGCACATGCTTGACATAAGGATTCATAAGAGTACCTCCTATCTCAACGGCTCAATCTTGAAAACCTCTTCTCCATTTACAGCAAGTTGCCAATCCGCCATCAGCTCCTCGCGATGGATTTCAATCCATGCTTGCACCAATCGAACTTTTCCAGACGGTAAACTGCCAGCCAATACGTCACTATTGCCGATGCCGAATACCGCCTGATCTCCGGCATATTCGGCATGCACATGTGGCAAGTGATGTTGCTTATCGTCATAGAAATACATGCGTATCACAATGCCATAAAACATGGACAGAATCGGCATAGGTATTTCTCCTGAAGCATAATGATCAACATCACATATGCCTAACGATAAAGATAGTATGCGGAGCGCAGTTCCGCATACTATTGTGTTGAACAAAGCCGCACCACTGTACCCCTATGGGGATTCAATAGGTCGCTGTTTATGTGATGGATCCGTTCAGGACACCGGATCTGGCTGATTGGATCTGTATTTTGATGGTGCGACACTGTCTTTTGGATGAAGCTGATTACCTGCATTGACCCTTGAATGATATCTGGGTCTGTATATCATCCCCAAACTTACGATCAGGTTCTCCCTAATTGATAGGCTACACAGCTGACAATTTGAGCTTCTTTACACCCTGAAGATTCACCTTCTTCTTCGCATGCCAGAGGTCATATTGATCTTGCATTGCAAGCCAGCTTTCCGGGCTGCGACCAAGGGCTTTTGATAGGCGTAAAGCCATTTCCGGGGATATATTGCTGTCGCTATTTAACAATCGATTGAGCGTCGATGGAGAAACATTGAGTGTTTCTGCCACTTTTCGAGCACTCAGATTAAATGGCTGAATGTATATTTCTTGAATAAACTCACCGGGATGTGGAGGGTTATGTATTGCCATTAGTGATCATCCTCATCATTTACAATGTGTGCGTGGCCATATTGTGAAAGTAATATAGCGTGTTGCGCAATACGCAACAAGGCTTTAGCAGAACCTGTCATGCATAACCATCCACTCAGGAGCCCCTGTTTTGCGATTTACAGGCGCAACGCGTCCGCCACGTCCAGGCGCACTGCGCCCGCTTTCTTGCTGGAAATTTCGACGGTCGCCGTCGGGTCGCCGGCAAAGCGCACGGTCCACTCCACTTTCCGGCGGCCGCCGTAGCCGCTCAAATGCCCGATCTCCTGTTTGGCGTCGCCGACGAGCAGTGTGTCCTTTTTCCCCAGGTGAATCCGTGCTTCGACCGGCTTCGCCTGCTTCATTTTAATCGCCTGTTCGGTTACGTTGGTCGGCAGATAGCCGTCGTTGCGGACGGCGACGGCGATGCGGTAGACCTTCTCACCGATCTCCTCCACCTGGTGAAACTCGGCGCGCAGTCTGGGAGAGGCCTGGGCGTGGGCGATCAGGAAGCGGGACATCTTCTCGCAAATTTCTTCGAGCAGTTGCGGCGGTGCGTTGTTGCGCAAGAGCCGTTTCCATCCGCCGATTTCGACCGGCCCCAGTTGCGGGTGATCGAACGGGTGCCAGTCCACGAAGCCGTCGCCTTTCAGTACCTCGTCGTTCCACTTCAGGGCGGCCGCTTCGACTTCTTCCAGACCGTCGAGGTCGTTTTCCTTGCTCATCTTGTTCAGTTCTACGTAGTCCTTGCCGCTGCGGGCTCTGACGTCCCACAACTCGTCGCAGAAGACGATCAGGCCGAGCTGCTCGTAAACCCAGGTGGCAAAGTCGCCGTGAGCCACGTATATGTCATCGTTCAACTCGCGATAGGAGAATAGTACGTATCCGGTCAGTTCCACGCCGAGATGGCCAATTTCCAGGACGCGGCTCAGGTCTTCGGACGGCATTTCCTTGTCTGTTTGCGTTGCCGGCGGGCGGATGATTGACTCCATGCCGGTGTGCAGCGCGTGGAAACCGCAGATATTCGGGTGGCTCGTTACAAACTCAGCTAGGGCGCGGGTCTCCGACTCGGAAAATGGATACTCTCCGGAACCACTCTGTTTGACTTCCGGCTCCCAGTTGGCCGGGAAGTTGCGGTTGAAATCGAGCCCCTGCTTGCGAGGCGCCGGCTTCACTTCTACGCCGTCGAAGTTGCGGATCCGCCCCTCCTGGAAGACGCGGTAGAAGGTGCCGTCCGAGTCGTTGAAGCGCCGGGGAACGAGCAGGCGTGGATCCTTTTCGGAGACTTTCCAGCCGCCGCCCGGGTCTTCGACACGCATCGACAAGATCAGGCCGTCGCCGTCGATATCTTCGGCGTGCAGACCGTCCCGTTCCTCTTCGTGGGGATACATGCGGGTGCCGCTGCGCACTGTTCCGGCGTTCGATAGTACGTGTTCGACGCCGTCTGGACTGACGACCGGAATGATGTAGAATGCGCAGTCGTCGACCAGGCGAGTGATCTCCTCCTTGTCGCCGTACCCGGACAGCAGCGTCCAGGCGAAGTAGAGCGCTGTTGAGGATGCGGTCACTTCGCTGCCGTGTATATTGCCGTCGACGTAGAACCCCGGCTTTTCCAGCGGGTCTCCAGTCGCGGAGATGGTCAGCGCCCAGATATCGCGCTCCTCGTAGCTCTTGCCGATCGACTCGACGGTCGCCAGATGCGGGAATTCCCGTTCAAAGGTGCGCAATAGTTCGGTCAGTGCGTCGTAGCGGTAAAACTGGGTGAAATCCGGTTTGTTCATTTTAAGAGCGCCTCTAATATGGGATTAAAATTCCTTTGTTCTGTCAATCTACTGTTACCTGGCTTCCCCACCAATCTTTATTGGGTTTCCAGTTTGGGTCCAGGTATTCGGCGTGTTGCGTCTCGAGCTTTTGCATCTGCTCGTTCTCCAGCATTTGCAGACGGCTTTGTTCTTTTTTCGCGTCGTACTCCGGGTCTGGAACGGGGAATTTTGCGTCCACTTCCGCCAACCAGACATCGAGTCGTGCCCGTAACACTTTCGCTTTTTCCGGATTGTTGGCGAGCCCATCGGTCTGCTCGCCCGGGTCGGAGGCAAGGTTGTAGAGTTCATCTCGTGCATCTTCGAAATAGTGGATGAGTTTCCAGTTCCCATTGCGAATGATCGAAGACGGTTCTCCGCCCTGGTTTCCGTAGTGGGGGTAATGCCAGAACAGATCCCGTTCGACAATGCGCTGGTCCGATTGACCTTGCAGGAGGGACACCAGGCTGATGCCATCGACGATTTGTTCTTCTGGCACTGGAACACCGACCAGTTCGAGGAGGGTGGGATAGAAATCGATTCCCGAAACGGGTACGTCGCAGACCGAGCCTGCCTGTGTTGTTCCCGGCACCTTGATGTAAAAGGGCTCGCGTATGCCGCCTTCCCACTGCCGTCCCTTTCCTCCCCTCAATGGCAGGTTGGAGGTGGCGAATGAGTCTCCGGATGACACGCCGCCGTTGTCGGAGGTAAAACAGACGATTGTATTTTCGGCAAGGTCCAGTCGTTCCAGTGTATCTAAAACGTGACCCACAGCCTCATCCATCGCTTCGATCATGCCGCCGTAAATCGGACAATCCTGGATCTGGCGCACCGGCAGATTCCGGTCAAAAATAAACCTTCGCTCAGGGCTCTTATTTTGTGCAAGCGCCTTTTTGCGGTACTTGTCCCACCGGTCCAGGCTTGTCTGTATCGGTCCGTGTACCGAATAGAATGAAAGGTAGGCCAAAAAGGGTTCGTCCTTGTGCGCTTCGATGAACCGGGCCGTTTCCATTCCAAGTCTAATGGGCAGGGATTCTCCATCTGGTCCATCCTCCAATTTGGGATTCTTATAGGGCGAAAAATAGCCGCCTGGCGGACTGCCTACTTTCCAGCCTCCTTTATTGATCTCGAATCCGCGGTTTTCCGGACACGCCTCTCCGTCTCCCAAATGCCACTTACCCGCAAAAAAGGTACGGTATCCCGCGCGTCGAAGTGCTTCGACGAAGGTGATCTCGTCCGGACGAAGTCCGTGTTCATAATCGGGTGGAAGCAGTTTGTTGAAGCGACCAGTCTCCCGCCAGCTTTCTCCCGATCTTGCGCCAATCCAGTCCGTGATGCCATGCCGGGGTGGGTATTTTCCCGTCAGTATGCTTGCCCGCGACGGACTGCAAACCTGGCACGCCGCGTATCCCTGTGTAAATCGCATGCCCTCGGAAGCGATGCGGTCGATATTCGGGCTTTCATACAACACGCTGCCTTCGGCGCTGAGGTCACGCCATCCCAAGTCGTCGGCCAGAATGTAGATGATGTTCGATTTTTTCACTTTTTTACTTTCTATTGTTCGGCTTTCCATCGGCGATCATTTCTCGGGAGAGGTCAACCGTAGACGGTTTGAATCAGGGCGCGGATGTAGCCGTTGGCATAGGCTTTTCCGGCCCACCCGGCCTGTTCCTGGGGAAATCGGGGAGTGTGGTCCATTCCATAGGGTCCGTTAAAGCCGTTGTCCCGGTAGACTTCCATGGCCCGGCGCATGTCCACTTCGCCTTCATCGTGAAACACTTCTGTGAACCTGGGCAACTGGCCTCTGACGTTTCGGAAGTGGACCCAGATCACTTTGTTTTTGGAGGCCATTTCGGCGATGGCGCCGTAGATGCGTTCTGGTCCCAGGAGTTCGGTCATACAGCCCTGACAGAAGAGCATGCCGTGGTTGTCGCTGGGAATGGTGTCGAAGATGCGGCGAAACTGTTCCAGGGTGGAGCAGATTTGCGCCACGCCGCCGAGGGGTTCGGGAATCGGGGGGTCGTCGGGATGGAGGGCCATACGCACGCCGGCTTTTTCGGCGGCAGGCACGGCAACCTGGAGGAAGGTTTCCATGTGTTCCCACATTTGTGATTCGGAGACCGGAGGGTCGTGGGATTCGGGCCGATTTTGGTCGAATTCGGCGTAGTCGAAGGTGCTGTAGGACACGCCGCCCCGGCCGATGTCGGCAGTGGTGCGAAAGTTGCCTTTGGGTTTGAAGTTCCATCCGAGGGTGGGAATCCCGGCCTTGCCGAGACATTCGGTCATCCGGACCCAGATATCGAGTTTTTCGTCTCTGTCGGGCGTGGCCAGGGTGATTTCGTCCCAGGCGGACATGAAGACGGTGTGGAGTTTCAGACCGTGGGATTCGACCTTTTCCCGGGCTTTTTCAAACAGTTCGGTGCTGTCCCGGCCTTCGCGCACGATTTGTTCGGCCTCGGTTTTCCCGCCGGTTCGGAGGTCGAGCTGAACCATGTCCACGCCAATGGCCCGGTAGAAGCTGAGCTGGTCGTCGTTCAATTGACTCCAGTTAACTACGTCGTGAATGTGCATTGTATTTCTCCCTTTTAGGATTCGTCCGCAATACTCGGGTGTAAATTGGGTGTGATGATAGGGGCGTCAAGAAGTCGAGTAATGCGCACGTTGGTTTTTCCTGTTTTCTTAAGTCTTCCGGAAATACAACTATCTTAGTGCTATACCCCGGCGTCAGGTGGGGTCCCCTGGTTACTCTGTTCTCTTGTCGTAAGGAGTCTTGCCGAAACAAACAGATCGGCCGCCGCAGGGCTGCATGCAATCGGCGTGTCGTGAATGATTGCCAGGCGGGTGAGTGCGATGAAATCGACGTCGTGAATTTTGGCAGTCATTGGATCTGAAAAAAAGATCACGATGTCGATTGTATGGTCGGCAATTCGAGCACCAATTTGCTGATCGCCACCCCCCCCGCCGCTCTGCACCCGCTCGATGTCAAGAGCGGGGAAGGATTCTTTTAGCATGGTGCCGGTTGCCCAGGTGCAGAAGAGTTTGTGTCCAATCAGTTTGTTGACATGTCTACCGACCCAGGCGGCCAGTTGTGCTTTGCGTCCGTTATGAGCGACCAGGGCAATCTGTTGTTTTCCCGGATGGGCCATTCGTGCCTGTTCGGCCATGGTGAGGATGGATCGGACCTGTTCTGTCACGCCCGGTGTTTTTGCCGGAAACTTATCTGAAAATGCAGCCGTTCCCACCGTGAAGCCAGCCGCGCCTGCTTTTGCAATGGCGTGTACCCGATCTTCCCTGTCGATGCTGCCGGCCATGATCACAGGGCCGTGGGACGCCTTGCAAACGGCATGCATCAAACGGGGTGCGTCTCCGGTATATCGGTAGGCGAGCAGATCGAGACCGTGGACACGGGGATTTTGTGTCAGACGGTAAGCGGATTCAGCGATTTCTTCCATGCTGCCTTCCAATATGCTGGGGTGTCCGGTGATGCGACCGGGAAACGGATAATAGCGGATGGGAGAAGAGGATAGACTCGATGTCACCTGATCGGCTCGAGTACCGCCGAGGAGGCAATCGACATTGAGATCGACCGCCACACGGGCGGAAGCGATTTCGCTTTCTTCATCCAGGCTTACCACTTCCAAATAACTTCGGGCGCCTGCTGCCCGGATGTCGTCGGCCAGTCGTTTTAATTCGCCAGATGGAAGCCCCACATCTTTAAAACCAATGTGCTGACAGCCACCATCCAATACTTCAATCAGGCGATCCCGGGCATTGAGAATCGTTCGATCATTTTCGGTCATCATGAAGATAAAGTCGAAGCCCATGGGTGCTTTCTCCTATCTGTCCGTTGCCCGATCCCTCACGCTTCTTGCAGTCCGGGTGTAAAGAGCACCATGTCGTCTTCCAGGCTGCGCAATGGCGGCTGGTGGTCTGGTGTGCGTATCACAGATACGGGATGTCGGTGAAGCGTTGGCCGGATAGGCGATGGCCGATGCGGGTGCAGTTGTCAAGTAGAATGAGACAAGGTAGATCCCTGCTGTCCGAGGGCCGTGCGTAGGTGGCATAATGTGGCGATGATTGCGGATCAAATCAATGAATTATTCTATTGCTCTTTGATTGTTATTTGCATGGGGTTATGGGTTGGGGCGAATTCCGGATTTTGGAACGCCCTGCCTATTTCAAGAGGATGGTGAATTGAAATCTGAGGATTCAGTTTGATTTTTTGTTGGGATATAGATATATTTGGAGTAGAGTGGCGGTTCCTCCCTCGATTTCCCCGCCACCCTTTCTGTTTTGATTACCCCATTTTTTGGAGAAATTCCCAATGATTTTATGGGTCTTCATGTCGCTTGCAATGGTGGTGGGGATGAAATATTATACGGCCCTTCAGATGCGAAATCTGGAGACGCGGTTAAACAAGGTGAAGGACGGGTTGCAGGAAAAAAAGCAAGAATTAAATCAGGCAATGGAACAGCAAGATGCAGTCCAGGCCGACGAGGCCGCCCAGTTGGAGCGGATTCGGTCTATGAAGGAGATTATCCAGGATATTCAGATTCGGTTGCAAGGCAAAGGGGATGAAGACGAGAATGCGATGGTGGCCGATACGCTGTCCGATAGGTGAGGGGGCATAACTGTCTTGGACAACAGTTATGATACCTCACA
>JAPUJS010000188.1 GCA_027296045.1 bacterium
ACAGAGTTAGACACCGCCAGGAAATCTGGAATCAAAACCGTAACCGTGGTCAACAACAATCACTCTCTAAATCAGGAACAGGGTGGTGTTGAAAGAACCTACGGAGGACGCACAGCCGGTTCCGATGAACTCTGGCTCTTCCCCGATGCCGACTTCGCCAAGATGGCCGAATCCATGGGCTGCTTTGGCATTACAGTCAACAAACCCAGCGAACTTGCAGGTGCGCTCGATCAGGCATTTGATTCAGGCAAACCAGCAATTGTGGATGTCAAAACGCATCTCGAAGGCATTGCAGCGAAAGCGTGGATGCCCGCATAAGTCCGGAGAGGTTTTTCATGGGTAAATTGGATGCTAAAGTAGCAATCGTCACCGGCGCTGCCAGAGGTCATGCCGAAGCAGTCGCCAGGCGATTCGCAAAAGAAGGTGCGGCGATTTCCATATGCGATGTGCTTCCGGTGAAGGAGTTGGAAGACAAGGTGGGTTCACAGATTGTAGCCGAAGGGGGAAAGGTACTCTGTTTCCAGACCGACGTTTCACAAGAGGATCAAGTGAATAAGATGGTCACAGAAACTATCGAAAAATTGGGCACAGTCGACATCCTTGCCAACGTTGTCGGCATCGCTGGACCGACCAAAGATGTTTGGGATATGACGCTGGCAGAGTGGAAACGAACACTCGATGTCAACCTGGATTCGCTCTTTCTCTGTTGCAAGGCTGTTCTTCCCGAGATGATACGGAAGCAGTATGGGAAAATTATCAACTTTAGTTCTGGTACGGGTAAACAACCCCTTTCTCACAGGGCACCTTATGCGACCTCGAAGATGGGTGTGATCGGTTTCACAAGAACGCTGGCTGCCGATGTTGGGCGTTACAACATTAATGTCAATGCTATTTGCCCCGGGGGTCACGTGGAACGAAGCCTCGAATTGTCGAGGGGCAGAGCAGAATATATGAACAAGCCCTTTGACGAAGAAACGTTTCGAAAGAATTTCAGACGGCCGAATCCGAAGCGCGTTCTGGCTGGCCGATGGTGTTCCGATGAAGGCTATCGTGATCAAGGATCAGGAAGCGAAGACGCAGCTTCGCTTGCGGTATTTCTCGCTTCCGATGATTCAGCAAGCATGACCGGTCAAGACATCAATTCCAGCGGTGGGGTGATGTGGTAGATGCCATAGAAAGGAAAACAGTCTTCTCGCCGGCTCCGACAGCCCGAGGGTTGAAGGGAATCGCAAATTGGGCGAATCGAACATATGGGGCGAATCGAACATATGGACCCGGGACGATGTTAACGACTCGTGGGTCAGAACCACTCTTCATCACCGGCCCGATCTAACCAGAACGGCCAGGAACTGTTTGCGTGATAACGCCAATTTCCAATCAGGGAAGTAGACTATGAGACCCATATCATTCGAAGACGACCTTTCACAACTCCTCGACCGATTCGAGCCATCGATGCTCTTCGACGGCTCGGCACCCGACGATCTCAAGGCGTGGCAGGATCGCTTCCGAACCACTCTGGTCGACCTGCTGGGCATCCGCCCCGAACGGACCGACCTCTCGCTCGAATTCCTGGTCGAGACGGATTGTGGGGACCACACCCGCTATCGCATTCGCTACCAGACCGAACCGGAGGTGTTCGTGCCCGCTTACCTCCTCGTTCCCAAAGGCATTGCTAAGGGGAAGCAGGTCCCGGGGCTGCTCTGCCTGCACGGGCACAGCCAGTTTGGAAAGGACAGCGTGGCAGGCATCGACAATTCGCCGGAGCGAAAACACGAGATTGATACGAAGCAATACAACTACGGCCAGAAGTTCGCCGAACAGGGCTACGTCACCCTCGTGCCGGATATGCGCGGATTTGGCGAGCGCCGACCCAACTACCCGAAGCGCCGGGTCGACTACTGTATGCGCAATTACCTTTGCGCCACCCTGATGGGCACCACCGTTGTGGCCCTTCACCTTTGCGACCTCGAAGCCGCTCTCGATGTGCTCCAGTCCCTCGAGTCTGTCAACGGAGAGTTACTTGGCTGCGCGGGGCTCTCGCTCGGGGGCAGGATGGCCATGATGATCTCTGCCATGGATCCACGGGTCAAGATTGCCGTTCTCTCGGGCTGTTTGAGCATGTATCAGCAACGCTACCAGGCGCTCAAGCGCTGCGGCGCTCAACTCATCCCGGGACTTCTCCAATATGGCGACACCCCCGAGATCTTCTCGCTCATCGCCCCCCGACCAATGGTGATCGAATGGGGACTGAAGGACCGACTCGCACCCCACGATTGGGCCGAACGCGCCCTCACCCGCATCCGAAGGGCCTACGAGGCGGCCGGCGCTATGGATCGGTTCTTTCTCGACCGATTCGACGCCGGGCACCAGTTCAACATGGAAGTTGCGCGCGAGGTCCTGGACAAATGGAGGAACGGCGATCTTTGATGCAACGGACCACCGAACTGGGGCTGGTGGGATTTTGGCGTGCAGTCTGGCCTATTGAGTAAATTCAAACTCCAGGATAGAGAAGGAAGCATGTCCGATATAAAAAAGGCCACGGATCATCTCCGCGGCCTTTTTTATGCACATGTCCCACCCTTCAACGCCGTTTCACCATCCTAAGCACCGTCCCGTTTTCACCCGATTGAATCTGCACCTCGTCCATCATTTCCTCCATCAGTGTGAGGCCCCACCCCCGGCGTTGTTCCCCCTGTGCCCGTCGATGGTCGACTTTTTTTTGGGCCTCTTCGGGGCTGAAGCCCTGGCCCTTATCGCCGATTTGGATGGTCAACGCATCTTCACCCACATCAAAACTGATGTATACCCGCCGTTCTTCGCTCTTGCTGTGTTCAATGGCATTGATACATGCTTCGATCAGGGCGATTTTCATCTCTTCAATTTTCCCCGTATCCAATTCCATAAATTCCGCAACCGCCACGGCGGTTCCGACCGCCGTCATTTCCATCTTCGGGACCATTGGAATCACCAAATCTATTTTCTTCTCTACATCGTGTGTTTGATCTGCCATTTGGGTCCTGTATCCTCCCGATGGGTCGCTGAGCGGAAGGTCGGGTTTCGAATGCCGTGTATCGCACCTTCTCTTCCGGACTACCCCGTAAAATCTTTGACCTGCTGAAGGGACCGGCACACCAGGGCTTTTTTGGCCAGCCCCATGATTTGAAATGTTTTTGCAATTGCGGGGTTAGGAGTACAAAGTGCCAGCGTGCCGCCTTTTTTGGCAAGACTCTCAATGATACCGATTAGACGGGAGATTCCGACGCTATTCACCGCCCGGGTGGATGCCATATCTAATGCCAAGCGGTTGAACCCTACTTGCAGCAACTGGAGTGCGACATCCAACAGATCCTGTCCGCTCTGTCCGTCGACATAGTCCGGCGCCGGAATCGCCACCCAGGTGCGGTCTGCCTTATCCACAAATTTTTCTGCCATAATATGCTCCTGAAAATTCGAACGGGTTCGATAATAGAATAGAAGAAATCGTATTGGAAGTGTGAGTCCGACGGAATTCTGGAGCCGGGCCTTATAATTATGGCACACAACCAGCCAAAAGTCAAATGGGAAAATCAAGGCCGCCTTCATCAAACCGGCAGAGGTCTGTGTGAATCTCGCCTTGCGTTTTAAAAGCAATCGCGTTATTTTGAGTTACGACCTCACGCATATTGTAAAACCGTTGTGTTCTTCCAGATTCATCCGATCCAGGGACATTTGCCTATGGATACGTTTTTTCGGCTCGATTTCGGTATCTGTATGATCTGTGCGTGCCTGGCTCTGCATCCGACCCCGGTGGACGCAGGTCAGAGCATTAGTGCCGGACCGGGGTCCGGCTACTGGTCCACCTACGATGTGACAGTCGGCCTTGCAGGGGCAAAGGTGTCTGCAATGCTCCAGGATCGGAGTGGAACGCTCTGGTTCGGCACTCTGGGTGGGGGCGTGAGCCGGTATGACGGGCACACCTGGAAAACATTTAGCACCAAAGACGGACTGGCTGATAATTCTATCTGGTCGATCTATCAGGATCGGGATGGTCACCTCTGGTTCGGCAGCGACGGCGGGGGCGTGAGCCGGTATGACGGGCACACCTGGATGACGTTTAGCACAGAACACGGGCTGGCCAGCAACCATGTTTATTCCATGATCCAGGATCGGGCTGGCCATCTCTGGTTCGGCACGGCCGGAGGCGCAAGCCGGTTTGACGGCAAGACCTGGAAAACATTTAGCACCCAAGACGGACTGGCGCACAATAGGGTGACAGCCGTCTATGAGGATGGACAGGGCCACCTCTGGTTCGGCACGGCCGGGGGCGCAAGCCGGTTTGATGGCAAGACCTGGAAAACATTTAGCACCCAAGATGGACTGGCGCACAATCAGGTCAGTGCCATCCTTGAAGATCAAAGCGGAGGTCTCTGGCTGGGAACCTATGGTGGGGGCCTGAGCCAGTATGAAGATGCAATCTTCCGCACGTTCACCACAAAAGACGGGCTGGCGCACAACTGGGTCACCAGCCTCTTGCTTGATTCTGAAGGGCATCTCTGGGTGGGCACCGACGGCGGAGGGGTGAGCCGATATAGTGTCAACGTCTTTAGCGTGTTTACCTCCGCAGACGGCCTGCCCAGCAATGTGACCCTGGCCCTCCTGGAGGACCGGGCGGGTAACATCTGGGTGGGCACCGACGGCGGGGGTCTAAGCCGGTACGACGGCAAGACATTCACCACTTTCACGACAGAGGACGGTCTGGGGGAAACGGTCCGCGCTATTGTGCAGGACCAGGCGGGTAACATCTGGGTGGGCACCGACGGCGGGGGTGTGAGCCGGTATGATGGCAAGATCTGGAAAACCTTTAGCACCAAAGACGGACTGGCCAGCAACCATGTTTATTCCATGATCCAGGATCGGGATGGCCGCCTCTGGTTCGGCACCGGGAGTTTTGCGGTCGCAGGGAATGGCGTGAGTTGTTATGACGGTCAAACGTGGAAAACATTTAGTACCAAAGACGGACTGGCGCACAATACAATCGGTTCCATACTCCAGGACCGAGACGGTCATCTCTGGTTCGGCACCAATGCGGGCGTAAGTCGATATAACGGACAGACGTTTGTCACATTGACCACGGCGGATGGGCTGGTGCATAATCATATACGCGCGATGTATCAAGACCGGGATGGCCACTTCTGGTTTGGCACCGAACGGGGCGTGAGCCGATACGATGGTCGGGCGTTCACAACGTTTAAGGTCAAGAACGGCCTGGCGGACAACCAGGTGCGCTCCATTTATCAGGACCGGGACGGTCACCTCTGGTTCGGCACCCTGGGGGGTGGCATAAGCCGGTACGATGGGCAGGTTTTCCAAAAAATGACCCACCACGACGGCCTGGGCGGAAACGGGGTGTATAGCATCCTCCAGGACAAGTCGGGCAGTCTCTGGTTCAGCACGCTAAATGGCGGCATCACACGCTATCGCCCTGCCCATCCATCGCCTCCGCCGGTCTATATTGACGCTGTCACCGCCGATTATCGCTACGAAGGGGTCGCCGACCTTTCCATCTCGTCCAGCGTGGGGCTGGTTGCCTTTGAGTTTCACGGCATCAGCTTTAAGACCCGCGCCGTGGTCTACCGCTATCGTATGCAAAAGGCGGAACAGCCGGCGGACTGGTCGGTCACATTCGACAATCGGATTGAGTTTCAGGACCTGGAAACAGGAATATACACATTTGAGGTTGAAGCCGTTGGCCAAGATCTGGTTTACTCGGCGCAGCCGGCCGTGATCAAACTTACGGTGCATCCACCCTACGCGACCATTGCCCTGATGGTCGGGCTGGGAGTTGCGCTGATCGGATTGGGGGTTGCTTCAAACTACGCCGTCCGCCGCCGCCGGGAACGGGACCGAGCGCAAAAGGAGTTGATCCAAACCCAGGCCCAGTTGATGGAAAGTATGCAAAAAGAGCTGGACACCGCCCACGAGATGCAGATGGGCCTGATGCCCACCGAACATCCCGTGATTAAAGGGCTCGACGTGGCCGGCCGATGCAGGCCCGCCAGCCAGGTGGGGGGCGATTTTTTTCAGTATTTCTTCCTGGCCGAAGACCGATTGGTGCTTACCCTTGCCGATGTTACCGGACACGGGATGGAAGCGGCCATCCCGGCGGTGATGTTCAGTGGTATTCTGGGAAGCCATATGGAAATGGGCGGCGGTATTCAGGCGGTGTTCGAACGTCTCAACCGTTCGCTGAAACATGCCCTGGATGGTTCTGCTTTTGTCTGCGTCAGTATGGGCGAATTTGAGACCTCGTCGGGTATGTTTCGGATGTCAAACAGCGCCTGCCCCTATCCCTACCACTATCGGGCTGCAACCAACGATGTGGTTGAACTGAAACTGGATGCCTATCCCATGGGGATTAGTCTCGATACGGAATTTGAAATCCTGGAACGCCAGCTTCAGACCGGTGACCTCATTGTCTTTTGTTCGGACGGTATCAACGAGGCCGACAATCCGGAGGGGGAACAGTTTGGGTTTGAAAAAACTGCCGAGACAGTCCGGCAAGCCGGTTCGGACGGCCTGGGTGCCGAAGCCACCCTGGACTATATCCTGGAGGTGGTGGATGCGTTCAGGGGCGACGCCCCTCAGTCGGATGACATGACCTGTGTGATTGCCAGAGTTGTCGACTGACCTGTGAGAATATCAGCGGGTGAAACTGGCTTCTATGCCACCCCAGAACTGATCCTTATTGACGTTCACCAGGTTATCCGTATAAACAAACCTGGCCGTCGGCCCAACCGTCAACGCCCCCTTTTTCACCCCCAAAAAGACCGATATCGTCACATCATTGAAACCAAACGACCCATTTTTATCACTGAATCCCACGCTGACCCGGGCTTTTGCACGCGTTGTTCCTCCGACATCCAGCGGCACCTCCGTATTGACACCTATAGCCGCATAAAAAGAGTCGAACTGCCCGAAATCATAATACACGACCACATTCGGATTGATCGGATTGCCCAGGCTCAGACCGAAAAAAACCTCCTCCGTGCGTCTCTGGCCGTTAATCCTTGGGAATACATACTCAATTACCCCCAGTGAGATTCCCACCGCACGTCCCGGCCCTCCAAAGCTCCGGTCAAAGCTCAGCGTGACATCGACTTCATCTGCCTCTTTGACGCCCGGCATATCCTGGTCTGCAATGGCGACCGATCCCCAGATATTCACTGCAAAACCGGACCTGCCAAATCCCACAGTCAGAGAAGGCTGCGCCGAAAGCTTATCGGTCAGCACAATCCCCCGCCATATGCTCTGAGATGCAATCACCCCACGCGCATCAATACCAAAAAGCGATGCCGCCGCCGACCGGGCCAGAAAGTCAACCTGTGAGACCGGGTTGGGCTTTTCCTCCTTCGGCTTTTCTTCCTTGGCCTTTTCTTCCCGGAAGGATCCACGATCCCCAAATTCAGGGAATCCTTGAGCAGACACGTGCGAAACGCTGCCCGATAGTCCCACCCAAGCTGCCAAAAATACCAGTATTGTCCTGATTTTCATCACAAAGTTTTCCCCTCCATCGAGTGAAAAGGTTAACCCCCTTGTAACTCCCGTTCTCGGTTTTCCATCTCTATCGCGTCTCTTTTACAGGGCGTGCAACCGGAGCAATGAATAAACCAGACTGTTCAGATAAAACCCTTTCAGCTCCTGCTGTTGAAACCGCCTGATATTTTCTTCGCTGTTATACTTCCCGCAGGCGATTTCCTCCCGTACAATTTTGAGCACACCTGCCGGCTTG
>JAPUJS010000189.1 GCA_027296045.1 bacterium
TGTGATCGGACCCCGTGCCCCTTCACCGACCCGAATGCGATCGATTTCAGAAATGGGTGTAATCTCGGCAGCGCTTCCGGTGAAGAAGACTTCATCGGCAATATACAAAGCCTCTCTGGGAATGGGCCGCGTTGTGATCGAATACTTCATCTCTTCGGCCAGGGCAATCACAGAATGTCGGGTGATGCCAGGCAAGATGGAAGATCCGGTCGATGGGGTAAAAATGACCCCATTTTTCACCATAAAGATATTCTCCCCACTCCCCTCACTCACATATCCCTGCGTATCCAGAGCGATTCCTTCCGCATACCCATCGGCCATCGCTTCCATCTTGATCAACTGTGAATTCATATAATTGGCCCCCACCTTGGCAAGTACAGGCATCGTATTGGGCGCCAACCGGTTCCAGGAAGCAAAACGCACCGAAACCCCTTTTTCCAGAGCCTCGGGACCCAGATATTCCCCCCATTCCCAAACGGCAATCACCACCTCCACCGGACAAGGTAGCGGATTTACCCCCAGGTCGCCATATCCCCGAAACACAATCGGACGCACATAACACGAATTCAACTCATTGACCCGAATTGTTTCTATAATGGCGTCGTGGATGGCTTCCCGACTATAAGGGATATCCATCCGATAAATCTTGGCCGAGTCAAAAAGCCGATTCACATGGTCCATGAGCCTAAAACAGGCCGATCCTTTCGGCGTTTCGTAACAGCGCATCCCTTCAAACACACTGCTGCCATAGTGCACCACATGGGAAAGCACATGGACCTGGGCTTCATCCCAACCCACCAGGTCTCCGTTGAACCAGATTTTGTCCGACTTTGGAATAGGCATGGTTTCTTCCTTAAAAAATGGATACGCGACTTAGCGCAAATCTTTGATGCGAAGCTGAATCCCTTTTCTGCCCCGCCATTCGTTTTCCTCAATCATATAGGCCATGTCCAGATTCGCTTCTCCGGGTGTGAGCCGATAGATCAGATGTCCCAGATTAAATCCGATGCAGTCAAACACCTGATCGCTCTGCCGGGCCTTAAATTTGAGATGGTTTTTGCCCACGATCGAAGGGGCACCCACCACCTCAACATTGCGAGACACCATGACCGGTCGGGTATTCTGTGCCCCAAAAGGTGCAAACCGATTCAGAACATCCACCAGTCGCCTGTTGATTTGGTTGAGCAAGATTTCACCTTCAATATAAAGTTTTGGGACCAGATCATCCGGGACCATCATCTCTTTGGCCACCTCCAGGAACACATCTCGAAACGCTTCGATCTGTTTAGGTTCAATCGTCAGCCCGGCGGCATACTTGTGTCCCCCAAAGGCAACAAGATGATCCTGACACCTGGACAGAGCAGCATACAAATCAAACCCCGGAATACTCCGACCAGACCCTTTGCTACTCTTTCCGTCCACCGAGATCATCACCGTTGGAAGGTGTACCTTTTCGGCAATCCGTGTTGCCACAATCCCAATCACCCCGGGGTGCCAGTCTTCAGAAGCCAGCACAACGGCCCGATCCTTATCGGGATGCACGTGTATTTCCACTTGTTTCAGGGCTTCCCGAAGCATTCGTTCATCAATCCGGCGGCGCATCTGATTTTTCTTTTCCAGCATGAGAGCAATGCGCTCTGCTTCCTCCTTGTCGGAAGTCGTCAGAAGGGTAACGGCCTCCATCGCACTTCCCATACGTCCCAGCGCATTGATCCGGGGGGCCAACACAAAAATAAGCTTTTCGGTGGTGAGCTGACCGCCTTTCAGGCCCAGGTTTTCCAGCAACGCCCGAAGCCCCAAATTTTCGGTTTGATGCATGCGCTCCAAACCGTAGGTCACCAGCACCCGATTTTCGCCCACCAAAGGCACAATATCGGCGGCACAACCCAGTGCCACCAGGTCCAGGTTATCGAGAACAGGCGCCCGATCAACATCCCTTTTCTGGTAAACAGCATAGGCCAATTTAAATGCCAGCGCCACCCCGGAAAGTTCCTTAAACGGGTAGTCGCAATCTTGCCGTTTTGGATTGACCACCGCCAGTGCATTGGGCAATGTGCCAGGCTGATGGTGATCGGTAATAATAACATCCAGGCCCTTTTTACGAGCATATTCGGCCTCTTGAACCGCCGTAATCCCACAATCGACCGAGACAAGCAAACGGATGCCCCGACGCACCCCTTCCTCAATGCCCCGTTTTGAAATCCCATAGCCGTCTTCAAGACGGTTGGGAATATAAAAGTCGACATCCGCTCCCAATGCTTGAAAGGCCCGAACCAGAAGGGAGGTTCCGGTCACTCCATCCACGTCATAATCTCCGTGGACCATTATTTTCTCGCCCGCATCCACCGCCTCCCAGATCCGATCGACAGCGGCTTCCATATCTGCCATCTGAAACGGATCGATCAGGTGATCCAGAGAAGGATACAAAAACGCTTTTGCCTGTTCTACATCGGACAAATTTCGATTAATCAATATTTTTGCCAGGGCCGTAGGAACGCCAAGTGCCTGCTTGGTCGATTCCAGATGTTCCGTATCCGGCCGTTGGGCGAACACCCACCGGGGTTCAATACGTCTTTCCAGAATGGATTCGGTCTGAGCCAAACCTTAACCTCGCAATAAAGGGCGATCCATCTGTGTCAAAAGCATCCCACAGATTTTCTCAAACTGTTCCCCCGAAACAGTCTCTGGACGTGATTGTGGGTCCACCCCGGCCTCGTTCATCGCCGCAAGCAAACCCGACTCGGGCACCGGCACCTGTTTCGACAGCGTATTCTTCAGCATTTTCCGCCGTTGTTGAAAAGCTGCTCGCACCAGCTTGAAAAAAAACCGTTCGTTTTGAATCGGCACCGGTTGCCTGGAAGGAAAATCCAGGCGAATCACCGAAGAGTGTACCTGAGGCGGCGGATGAAAATGGCCTGGCCCTAAATCAAACAACCGTTCGGCAAGCGCCCGAATCTGTACGGCCACCGACAAAATCCCATATTCCTTCCCGCCGGGAGAAGCCACCATTCGCCTTCCGACCTCGCGCTGGACCATCACCACTGCCCATTTCAAAAAAGCTCCAACAGACAGAATTTTTTCAACAAGTGCGCCTGTGATTTGATACGGCAGGTTGCCAACCAGGATGGCCTGTTCAAACCCCTCCCCCCGAATCAGCTGCTCCAAATCGGTCTCAAGCGCGTCCTGATTGACAACATAAAAATTGGCGATTCCCGCAAAGCGTTTCTGGAGGTCCTCACATAGTCTGCGGTCCAACTCAATCCCAACAACCTTTTCCGCCTGTTGGACCAACAGGTGCGTCAGAGCGCCTTTTCCTGACCCGATTTCGACAACCAGGTCTGAGGGCGTAATTCCCGCCGCATCGACAATCTTTCGAGCCGCCGCAGGATCCTCTAAAAAATGTTGTCCCAACTTCTGGTTCGTTCTCACGCGATCACCTGATCGTCCAACCTAAAAAGCCGGAGCGCATTGTGCGTGGTCTGTTCGCATACCCGTTCCAGTGGCTGGTTCATTTGCTTGGATAAAAACTCCGCAACATAGCGCACATAGGCGGGTTCATTTCTCTTTCCCCTGTAAGGCACAGGCGAAAGATAAGGACAGTCTGTTTCCAGCAACAGGCGATCGGTCGGCACCCGAAGTGCCACCGCAAGAGAGGTCGATTTCTTGAACGTGACCGTACCGCCAAATCCCAAATAAAAATTTAAGTCCACCGCCCGTTTCGCCTGAACAGAATCTCCTCCAAAACAGTGCAACACGCCCCCCACTTCTTGAGCCCCTTCTTCCTCAAGCATGTCCATTACCTGATCTTCAGCCCCCCGACTGTGGATAATCAACGGCAGCCCCGTTTCTTTTGCCAGACAGATATGTTGACGGAATCGTTGTTCCTGTACATCGTGAGGCGCATAATTCCGGAAGAAATCCAAACCGGTTTCTCCAACGGCAACCACCGGATCGTGAACAAGCAAATCCGCCAGATCGCTCATCTGCCTATCGTCGGCACGTTCCACATCGTGCGGATGGAAGCCGACCGAGGCAAAAACACCGGTCTGCCGCTCGGCCAAAGCCAGCGCCTTCCGACTCATCTCCAAATTGGTCCCCACATTGACAATCCGATTCACTGCCAGTTCTCGGGCGTGTTGAATCACGGATTCCAGATCTTTCTCAAGCTGTGGGAAATTCAGGTGCGCGTGGGTATCTACCAGCATGGGCGCTATCTCACTTCGGCGCCGTCGGGAATTTCAGACTCTGGCTGCAACAGCGCAAGCGAATCTCCTTCGGAGGCAGCCAGCAACATCCCCTGGGATTCCACACCCCGAATGGTCGCCGGCTCCAGATTGGCCACCACCACAATTTGTTTCCCAACCAGCGTTTCGGGCTCATAATATTGTGCAATCCCCGCAACAATCTGGCGCTTTTCCTCCCCCAGACTGATCTGTAATTTCAACAATCGGTCTGTGCCCTCCACCCGTTCTGCCGCCTGGATACGCGCAACCCGAAGTTTGAGTTTCTGAAATTCCTGGAATGAAACAACATCCTGCTTCTCGTCCGACATGTCTTTTTCCTCAGCTTCCTCTTGTTTGTCCTCCAGATCCACCTCTTCAATTCGTGGAAAAACAGGGCCGCCGGGCACCACCTGCGTCCCTGGCCTCAATCCCCCCCAGGCCTTCAAATCATCCAGATGAAGCGTTTCTAAATTTTCCTCAGAACCAATCTGCTTCCAGATTTCCCGGGCCTTGCCCGGCATCACCGGAAAAATCAACACTGCCAGGTGCCGACACGTTTCTAAAAGCCCATAAATCGTCACTTCCAATTCCGACCGCTTTTCCGTTTCTTTGGCCAGGTTCCAGGGAGCCTGGACTTCTGCAAATCGGTTGGCCTCCCGCACCAATTGCCATGTCACATCCAGCACCCGGTTGGGGTTCAGCCCATTCAGGGCGTCCAGTGTGCCCTCCAGTGTTTTCTCGGTCTGCTCTTGAAGTGCCCGCAAAGCAGGGTGTTTCACATCCACGACAGGCACAACGCCTTCCAAATAGCGGTCGGCCATAACGACCGATCGGTTCAGCAAATTTCCCAAATCGTTCGCCAATTCGGCATTATAACGCCGTACAAAGGCCTCTTCGCTAAAACTACTGTCCAGCCCCAACACCATTTCGCGGACCAGAAAATATCGAAACGCATCGACGCCATATTTTTCGGCCAGGTCAAGCGGCCGGATCACATTCCCCAAGGACTTACTCATCTTTTGCTCGTCCACCAGCCACCAGCCATGCCCCATCACCGTTTCAGGAATCTCCACCCCCATCGCCTTTAACATCGTGGGCCAGTACACACAGTGGGTAGTCAAAATATCTTTCCCAATCAAATGACAGGACGCCGGCCACCACCTGGCAAAGGCAGCATCGTCCTGTAAATATCCGGGTGCCGTGATATAATTAATCAACGCATCAAACCAGACGTAACACACATACTCTTCGTCAAACGGCAGCGGAATGCCCCAGGCGAGTCGGGCTTTGGGGCGAGAGATGCACAGGTCGTTTAAAGGCTGTTTCAAAAAACCCAGAATTTCGTTTCGGCGCGTTTCGGGCTGGATAAATTGGGGGTGGGTCTCGATATGTGATATCAGCCAATCCTGATAGGCGCTCATCCGAAAGAAATAATTCTTCTCCGAAATCTGAACCACCGGCCGCCCACAGTCTGGACAATTCCCGTCCACCAGATCTTTCTCCGTCCAAAACCGCTCATCGGGAACACAGTACCAGCCCTCATAGTCGTCTGCATAAATCTCACCTTCATCGTACAAACGCTGCAAAATAGCACACACCACCTCTTTGTGTCGATCCTCCGTTGTCCGAATAAAATCATCGTATGAAATTTCCAACCGTTCCCAGAGTTCCTGAAACCGGACCACCATCTCGTCACAGTGTGTCTGAGGATCAATCCCGCGGTCTCGAGCCGCCTGCTCCACCTTTTGGCCGTGTTCGTCCGTGCCGGTCAAGAAAAAAACATCATGCCCGGCTATTCGATGAAATCGAGACAACACATCGGCCAGAATGGTGGTATAGGCATGGCCGATATGGGGTTCGTCGTTCACATAATAGATCGGGGTGCTAATATAAAACCGACTCATCGGATCACACCTTTACACCACAACCTGACCAACAGGCCTTCGGACCTGCCGCCAGAGAGAGATGAAACCCGTCAGGAGATTCACATTTCGAAAGTTCATCTCCCGAAGAGATTCAATTTTCGCCACCGTTTTTGTTACGTGTTCCAGATCAAAGGCCGATGCCAACCGCTCTATGTCTTCCCTGCCTGAGAAATCTCCCATCCCTTGATGATAGAACAAAACTTCTCGCAGCCAAATTTCGGCCCCCTGCAAAACACGAAATGCATCCTCCCGGTCCCCTGCCAATTGCTCCAACGCCGCATATGTCCTTGCTTCCTCCCCCCAGAGCAAGGCATCCAGAAACCGGTATGCACGGCCCTGAAAATCGTCCACATCCATCGTTGCCATCTCCAACGCCTTTCGAAAACTCCCACTACTTGCCCGAGCAATCCAGTCGCTCCGGTCTTCTTCCAGTTCCATCCTCTCCTGCAATACCTTCGAAATGTCTTGTTTTGACAGGGCCGGAAATTTGACAAATTGGCACCGCGACACAATCGTGGGCAACAACCCCTCCAGATTGGGTGCCGTCAAAATCATGACCGATTGATCGGGAGGTTCCTCCAGGGTTTTTAACAGGGCATTGGCCGCTTCGGGCCGCATCTTGTTGGCATGTAAAATGACCGCCGTGCGCCAGGCGCCCTCATAGGTACCATAGGCAAACTGCTTTTGCAACGCCCGGATCTGATCGACAGGATGTGTGACACTTTCTCCAGGCAACCGATACCCATAGGGATTTTCCACGACCTCCAAAAGTGCGCCACGTTCCTCTTCTTCCTTCAACCTGGAAGAAAATGGGAAAAGAATGGAAAAGTCGGGGTGATTGAACAAAGCCGTCTTATGACACCCCCGGCAAGCACCACAGGCATCGGATTGGCCGCGTTCACAGTGAAAGATCCGGGCAAATTCTAGGGCCGCCGCAACCGAGCCGGTTCCTTCTGCCCCAACAAACAGCAAGGCATGGGGAACCCGTTGACGTTCGACAAGCCGCTTCAGACGCCGAACCACCCGTGCCTGCCCAATAACCGTGCCTGCAAACAAGCCCTTCGCCCCCACTTTGAAAAAGAAGCCGTTGGAACGGAAAGATTCCAACGGCTTTTCAAGTTCTGAATCTGCCTGAACATCTTCTTTCCGGGTTAAAGTCCTCCTACCGAAGCACAATGTACCTGAAGGTGTACTCGTACCAAGCACCCGGATACAAAATCCAGACGGAGCACCTCAAGAGCAATGGGATCAAAGAATTCAGGCATGATCAGTATTCTGATTCGTCTGGTTGATACAAGGATTTCTCACTTCACAATGATAAACGTAACTGGTTTATTTGTCAAGCCTTTTCACCGATTTTCAGAGGGTAAATTCAAAGCCTGTTCCACCCAGTCCGAAAGGCTTCCTTTGAGCGGTTTCACCATCACCAGAGCATCCTCTTTGGGGCGACTATAATACCCTTTCCGAATCGCGAGGGTTTGAAAGTCTCTCTTTTTATACAACGCGATTGCCTGCTGGTTAGAAACCCGCACTTCCAGAGAAATCATATGGGTCTTTTCGATATCCAATCCAGCAAGTAAGAGATCCAGCAACTGCCTGCCCAACCCCTGCTCTTGAAAATCGGGATGAATCGCAAAATCGGCCAGGTGATACTCGTAGGAAATAAAAAAACCGACCGTATACCCGATCAGTCGATCTCCTATCCAGGCCACCAGACAGTGGCTGCCGTCCCGCCCCAGCGAAAATTCAAAATCCCGCTGGCGCCAGGGGTTGGCAAACACACTCGCTTCAATCTGCACTACCGTATTCAGGTGTGTTTCATTCATTGCCTCAAGCCGCATAGGAGAACCATCTGCCCCGTCAGGGTCCGATTGAAAATTGTGACTCATGGAATCACTGACTTCAAACGGGCTTCGCGCACCTGTTCGGCCTGAGAACGCCGCAAATAAGTAGGTTCTACAACCCCGGGATCTGACACATCGCCCCGGTTCAACAACCTTATTCCCAATTGAGCAACCGAGCCTGCCTGAGGCCGACCCATTGCATTCGGTACAAAATGCGCATCCGCACCCATTGCTTCCACAATCTGTTTCCGATAGGCCCTGGCCCCATCCCCTGTGAACCACACAGGTCGGGGAAGTTCCGACAAAAACGACGTCACACATCCGGCCTGATCTTCCACAAATACAACCGGCACCCCCGCTTCCAGCCGATACACCCCACCGTAAACCTCTTCCCGCCGGGCATCCAGCATCGCACAAACCGCCATTCCGTTGGAAAGCACCGAAAACGCCAGTGCCTGCAGCGTCGGCACTGCCAGCAATGAAATATCCAAGGCCATACAAAGCCCTTTTGCAGTACTCATCCCGATTCGCAAACCCGTAAAGGACCCCGGCCCCGATGCAATTGCAATTCCACTCAGATCCGGCAAAGATACTGCTGCATCGTCCAGAATCCGTTGCACCATTGGCAACAATCGCTCCGAGTGGTGAATCCCCAATTCCAGCGTATATTCCGCCAGGATATGCTCGGCATCTGAAAGCGCCACACTACAAACGGGCGTTGAAGTTTCAAGTCCCAATACCAACATTACGCATCCGCCTAAAAAAGGACCTCCTGGCTGCCCTTGTCTTCCAACGGCAATTCCAAACCCAGATGGTGATACGCCCGTTCCGTGGCCTGGCGTCCAGCCGGCTGGCGCATCAAATATCCTTCCTGAATCAGATAGGGCTCATAAACCTCCTCAATGGTATTGACCTCTTCGCTCAAAGCGGCAGCCAGATTCTTGATCCCCACGGGTCTGCCGCCAAACTTTTCGATCAGCACCAACAGTAACTTACGGTCCATCCCGTCCAGACCCTGGGCATCGATATCCAACAGTTCGAGGGCCTTCAGCGACACCTCATGGGTGATCACCCCGTCGGCTCTGGCCTGGGCATAATCTCGCGCCCTTGCCAGTTGCCGGGTTGCAATCCGGGCCGTTCCACGCGACCGTTTCGAGATTTCTGACGCCGCCTCGGAATCTATTTCGATTCCCAGAATGCGGGCAGCACGAATAACAATGGTCTTCAGTTCTTCGGCAGAATAAAAATCCAGCCGTTCAATAATCCCAAACCGGGAACGCATCGGGCCTGTCAACAAGCCATACCGGGTGGTCGCCCCCACCAGAGTAAACGGCTCAAGAGGAATCTGATAGGACCGGGCACTGGGCCCGCTGTCAATCATAATATCCAGCGTATAATCTTCCATGGCCGAGTAGAGATATTCCTCCACCACCCGGTTCATCCGATGAATTTCGTCGATAAACAACACATCCTTTTCATTCAAATTGGTTAAAATGCCCGCCAGATCCGTCGGCCGTTCGAGGATCGGACCCGATGTGGGATGAACCTCCACACCCAGTTCGTGGGCAATGACATAGCCCAGCGTCGTTTTGCCCAGACCGGGCGGTCCGTGAAGCAAAGTGTGATCCATCGCCTCTTCCCGCAATCGGGCAGCATCCACGGCGATCTGAAGTTTTTCTTTGACCTTATCCTGACCCACCATATCCTGAAACCGAATGGGCCGCAGACGCTGGTCATATTCAAACTCGTCCTCTGTGTGCGCATTTGGATCGCTGATTCGCTCTGCCATAACCTGCTCCTTTACCCCTTCCCCGCTGCTAATTTCGAGTTTCGAGCTCCGGTTTCAAAGCGCCGTAAAACCGACAACTCGGAACCGGAACCCAACACTTACGGTGATGGGGCTAAATCTGTCTCAACGAACGCTTAATTACCTCTTCTACCGACAACTCTTCGCTTTCGCCCCTCAACACTTGAACAACCACCCTTCTGGCCCGAAGGGGAGTTGCACCCAGACCAACCAGAGCCGTTGTCGCCTCTTCCAACACACTCATCGCCTTTCCGTCCATCGGAACCGCACCTTCGCCTGCATCCGGCACAATAGCACCCATTTTGTCTCGTAATTCCAGGACCAACCGCTGCGCCATTTTCTGTCCAATCCCTTTAATTTGCATCAAACCCCGGGCGTCTTCTGCCAAAACAAATCGTTTGAAATCGACAATCGACATGCCCGACAATATGCGCTGTGCCATCGGCGGTCCAATCCCCGAAACCCCGATCAAAATCTCGAACAAATCTCGTTCCGCCTCGGTGGAAAATCCGTAGAGTGCCAACGCATCTTCTCGAACGTGCAGATGCGTCAACATCTTAATGCGGTCACCCACCGCCTGGGAGGCATCATAGCTCGATTCCGGAATATGCACCAGAAATCCAACGCCTCCTACCTCAATCACAAAATATGTCGGATTTTTTTCGGCCAGTTTCCCTTCCAGATATGCAATCATAACAGCCTATCGCCCTCGTCTTTTCGATTGGATTAAACGACGCCTCGATTGCGCATCCACCCCAGCACTCTTCAGTTTGTCTTCCAACCGCTGTCGCCCCCGATTCTGGTCCTTGAGTGCCTCCAACTGATCCTGCAAGCGGACCTTCCTGGGCTTCCCACCTGCAATCGGTACCACCTTTTGATGTGCATGGCAAAGCGCAATTGCAATGGCGTCTGTTACATCCAGCGTATCAGGAATGTCGGAATCCTGAAACATCCGTTGCATCATAAACCGAACCTGCTCTTTGGACGCTGACCCCTTGCCAACAACTGCTTTTTTAACCTCTCGGGGTGCATATTCATAAACCGGGACCGCCGAATTTGCCAGTGCCAGAACAATCACACCACGAGCATGGCACAACTTCATCATGGTCTGAACATTGGCCCCGTAAAACACCGTTTCCAGCGCCACCTCATCCGGCGATACATCGGAGACCAGTTCCAGTAGGCCGTCGTAAATTTTCAAAAGCCGTTGTGCAAAAGCCAGCTTGGGATCTGGCCGCAAACACCCGCTGGTGATCAGCCGATTTCTTCGATTCTGGTGTTCAATCACCCCATAACCGGTGACAACACTCCCTGGATCAATACCCAGGATCACCACGGCGTTCACCTTTCAAAAAGTAAGGGGAAAACAGAGTATAATTAAGAAAGAATACCGGGATGGAGAGAACAGAAAAAGGCAAAAGCCCCAACAGCACGCGGGGGTTGCATTCTTTCTGTAGATAAGGGAGAGGGAAAGGAGGGGGGAAAACATCAAGCGGTTATTGCCGCCAGCTCCGAATCGTCCATTTCAAAGTTTGCATACACCTTTTGGACATCGTCATTGTCTTCCAGCATTTCCAAAAGCGTAATCAACTGTTGTGCTATTTTGCCTTCAACCGGCACGGTATTTTGAGGAATCCGCGTCAATTCTGCCCGTTCAATTGGAATGCCGGCTTCTTCAACAGCCTTGCGCACCGGTTCGAAATCTGGAAGCTGGGCATAGACTTCAAATGTCGTTTCTTCTTCCGTAATATCTTCGGCCCCTGCTTCGAGGGCAACCATCATGAGTTCTTCTTCGTCAACCCCTTCCCGGGGCACCACCACCAGGCCTTTTTGATCAAAAATCCAGGCCACAGACCCGGTTTCTGCCATATTTCCGTTGTATTTGCTAAACAAATGGCGCACTTCCGAAACGGTTCGATTTTTATTATCGGTCAATGTTTCGACAAACAAGGCCACACCGCCCGGACCATATCCTTCGTAAATAGCCCCCTCAAAAGATTCCCCCTCTAACTCGCCAGTGCCCCTTTTGACCGCCCGATCGATATTGGCCGAAGGCATATTTTCTGCCTTGGCACCCATGATTGCTGCACGTAACCGTGGGTTGCTTGTTTCATCCCCACCGCCTTCTCTTGCAGCAACCGTAATCTCGCGGATCAATTTGGTAAAAATTTTTCCACGAGCCGCATCTTGACGCCCTTTTCGATGCTTGATATTTGCCCATTTTGAATGGCCCGCCATAACACACCTCCAACCTGCTTGATACACCTACAATAATGAGTTATAAATAACCCTAACTACTTGTTAATGTAGCAAGAAGTATATGTATTTGCAATAGAAAAATCCAAAAAATATGCCTTGTTACACCTTCTCGACCAGCAGGAAAACTTCCTGGTTTCCTCCGCTCCCTTTGACCCTGGATAAGACCTGCAGCTGGACCTGAATTCCCTGTTTTTGGATCCCTGCTACAACCCGGTAGACCACCTGCTGGAGACATTCGGGGCGCACCACACCACCGTCCAGTTCATCCGCCTCTGCTTCATATTGTGGTTTAAGAAGTCCAACAACCTGCCCATCCTTGCCGATCAGGGAGACCGCCCGGGGTAAAATATAGCCCAGAGGCGTCCACCCCACATCCAGGACAACCAGGTCTATCAATTCGGGCAAAGCTACATGCAACGCATTGGTGCGTTCCAGAACCTCCACGCGTTCATCCTGCCGAAGCTTCCATTCCAAAACCCCATACCCCGTATCCACAGCATACACCCTCTTTGCCCCACGCTGAAGCAAGCAGTCTGTAAATCCACCGACATTTGCACCCAAATCGGCCGCTATTTTCCCGGCCACATCTACCCCCAAATCCTCCAGAGCTCCGTCTAATTTATCGCCGCCCCGGCTGACAAATCGCTGGCTTTTTTTTCGTTTGGACATCAGCCCCTCTAAAGAGACAGGGGCACGACAACGCTGTCATGCCCCTTGAACAGATCCCAAAATGGGCGATAGAACCTATGCTTCTACAAGCTCCTCGTCTTTCTTGGACCCTTCAATAATCTTCTGGGTCACATCGTGTGGCACCGGCTCATAGTGGGAAAACTCCATCGTGTAGTCTCCGGTGCCCTGTGTCATAGAGCGTAACGAATTCGAATACTTATACAAATCGGCCAGTGGAACCTGGGCATGAATCACCTGAAATTTTCCTTCCGGATCCATCCCCTGAATCCGTCCCCGACGGCTGTTTAAATCGCCCATCACATCGCCCATGTACTCTTCCGGGATCGTTACCCGCAACGTGTAAATGGGTTCTAATAAAATCGGTTTCGCGTCCAGAAACGCCTTTTGAAATGCTTGGGATCCGGCCATTTTAAATGCCATATCTGAAGAATCCACCTGGTGGAAGGAGCCGTCATAAACGGTTGCCTGCACATCGACAACCGGATATCCGGCTAAAACGCCACGTTCCATAATCTCGACAATACCCTTTTCCACGGCCGGCACAAACTTACCCGGAATTGCGCCCCCAACAATGGCGTCCACAAATTCAAACCCTTCCCCTCGAGTCCTGGGCTCAACCTTTAAATATGCCTCCCCATACTGACCGCGTCCACCGGACTGCTTTCTATGGCGATGATGCCCTTCGGAGCGTCCCAGAATGGTCTCCCGATACGGGATTCGGGGTTCTACAATATCGACTTCCACCCCGAATTTGCTCTTGAGCTTGTCAAACACCACATTGAGATGCAATTCGCCCTGCCCTTCGGCAATCATTTGCCGCAATTCACTATCATACCAGGAATTGAAGCTGGGGTCTTCTTCGTGAATGCTATTCAAGCCCGTACCGATTTTATCCTCGTCGCCTCGAGACTTCGGTTCCAAGGCCACCCGAATCAGCGGGTGGGGAAATTCAACCGGTGAGATCTCCAGAGAATCCCCTTTTGCACAAAGCGTATTCCCGGTGTGCGTATCTTTCAATTTGATCAACGCCCCGATATCTCCGGCCACAAGCGTTTCCATATCATCCCGGCTCGGGCCGTTTAGTGCATAAATCTGACCAATTCGCTCGTTGGCATTCCGACCGGTATTGTGGACATCGTCGCCCGATTTCACAGCCCCCGAAAAGACCCGCAAAAAGGAAAGGTCACCCACCGACTCCGAAATCGTCTTGAATACAACAGCCGCAAGAGGCTCTCCCGAATCTGTCGTCAGTTCGATCTCCTCATCCGTTCCGGCTTTCCTGGCAACCGGCAAATTGGCTTCTACAGGACTGGGCAGTTGGCGTACCACAAAATTCATAAACAGATCTGCCCCAACATTTTTAGAAGCAGACATGCAAAGCACGGGGAACAACGTTCGATTGACAATCCCGATTTTTAGCCCCTGGGCAATCTCCTCGTCCGACAACTCTCCCTCTTCGAAATATTTTTCCATCAAATCGTCGTCGCTTTCAGCCGCCCCATCAATAATCTGCTCCCGAAGGCTATCCACCCGATCCTGCAATTCGGCAGGCACATCCGAGACTTCTGCCTGGCCACTCCCGTCGGTCTTGTAGGTGAAAAGCTTGTTCTGAAGCACATCCACAATCTGATTGAATTCGTCTCCCGAATTGGCGGGCAGGTGAAACGGCACAGCCCCGCGTCCAAACCGCTCCTGAATGCCTTCCAGGGCGCTGTCAAAATTGGCAAACTCCTTGTCTATATGGTTAATCACAAAAAAACTGGACCGATTGAATTCGTCTGCAAACCCAAAGGCCTTATCGGTCCCAATTTCCACGCCGCTTTGTGCATTGACCAAAATGGCCGCCGTATCGGCACCCCAGATCGCGGTTTTGGCATCGGAGATAAAATCGGCATATCCCGGCGCATCCAGAAAATTCACTTTGGTGCCACTCCAGTCGCAATGTAGAAGCGAGGTACTGATCGAAGTCTTACGGTTGGTTTCTGCTTCCGTATAATCCGAGACCGTGTTGCCTTCATCCACCGACCCCAATCGGTTGGTCACCTTGGCCAAAAACAACACGGCTTCCGCCAGGGACGTTTTGCCCGCCCCACTGTGTCCAACCAGAGCAATATTGCGAATCTTTTCAGGTACATATGAATTCACGTCCAGACCTCCTTATTAAAATTCCCGGTCCATCGAACAGCAAAAAATAAAGACCTGCCAATCAATGATATTTTGTCTTAAAAATCCGGTGTTGGATCATAAAGTCTGAAAGCTAATAAATGGGAAATTTACAGGGCTGTCAAGCATTCTTTTGGCGTGGAAAGAGGCACAAAAAAAGGCCCAAATCTGCAAAGATTTGGGCCTTTTTATAATCCTGGCAACGTCCTACTCTCCCACAAGGTCTCCCAAGCAGTACCATCGGCGCTGGAGGGCTTAACTACTCTGTTCGGAATGGGAAAAGGTGTGTCCCCTCCGCTATTGCCACCAGGAAAAAGATGCAATTGAATACGGGTAAAAGTAAGAATTCTGCAAAAACACAGAAGTGATCCGCTAAAAAGCTGTTAAATGATCAAGCCGCACGGCTGATTAGTACCGCTCGGCTGAACACATTGCTGCGCTTACACCTGCGGCCTATCGACCTCGTCGTCTTCGAGGAGCCTTTAGGAGGTATAACCTACGGGATATCTTATCTTGGAGTGGGCTTCGCACTTAGATGCTTTCAGCGCTTATCCCTGCCGAACATAGCTACCCAGCTATGCCTCTGGCGAGACAACTGGTACACTAGAGGTTCGTCCACTCCGGTCCTCTCGTACTAGGAGCAGATCTCCTCAAATATCCTACGCCCACGAC
>JAPUJS010000019.1 GCA_027296045.1 bacterium
TCCTCATCCTCCAGATTCAAACGGGCGGCCACAGCTTCATAAACCGATTTGGCCGCCTCAACCCTGGCTTCCAGAAGCTGGAGGGATTGACGCATTTCTTCCACTTTTGATGTGGCTTCGTCAATTTCGCGTCGGGCATACTCCAGCACCTGTTCGTAAAGACCGTTGGTCTGGGCCATGCTAACATCCTTTGTGGGGAGTGAAAACCGGCAGGTCGGCCTTGAAAGGGGAGGTCGGACTGCCTCAGGGAGCTAAACCCTTAAAGTATAACGCATAATCTCCAAAATAGCAAGTAAAAATTCTCTTAAAGGATTGATTCCTCAAGAAGTTAGCACCCAAAATCTAAGATACATCGTGTCCGACGAAACATCACCCCTACATATAGTGGTTCAGACCCCGATCTCCCGGACATCCCGCCTTTTGCAAACAAGATAACCCCAATCCAAATCGAGCGAAGTACTGTTGACAAACTCCCGAAAATACATTAATTTACAGAACCTCTCCCCTTTAACACCCTACTGGATTGGAAACCAAACGATGTTTAAAAAACTTCCCAGTACATCGCCCACCATCACGCTCAAACAGGTTCAATTGGAAAAGAAGATCTGGGCCGTTGCCGGTGGCAAAGGAGGCACGGGTAAAACCATGATCACCTCCAACCTCGGCGTCGGCCTGGCCATTTTGGGCTACAAGGTCATCCTGATCGACGGCGACCTGGGAGGTGCCGATCTGCACCTGTCCTTTGGCATGCCCGTGCCCAAGCGAAACCTCAACGACTTCCTGGCCGGCCGAGTCTCGTCCCTGCACGATGTCCTCCTGCCCACCCAGAACGCCAACCTCAGCCTCATCTGCGGCGGCAGCGAACTGATCGGTCTGGCCAACCTGCCCTATCAGCGAAAAGAAAAGCTCAAGCGGCACATCAACCAGCTCGACGCCGATTTTATTCTGGTCGATCTGGGTGCCGGCACGGCCTACAACACCCTCGACTTTTTTGTCATCTCCAACGAGGGGTTTATTATCTGCAATCCCGAACCTCAGGCCAAGATCGATGCCTACTCCTTTGTCAAAAATGCCGTCTACCGACGCTTTTTACAAACCTTCGCGCGAAACACCCTGCTCAAAGACCTGATCATCAA
Source organism: bacterium (assembly GCA_027296045.1). GTDB lineage: Bacteria > Latescibacterota > UBA2968 > UBA2968 > UBA2968 > JAPUJS01. Next base: position 1,137 of record JAPUJS010000019.1, read on the forward strand.
TTTTGGCAACAACGGTCAACGCGCGCTCAAAATTCGGGACCTCGTCAACCGGATCGGCGATGCAGTGCCCGACTATGGCGATAAGGCCCAGGAAATCGTGGACACGTTTCGGCCCAAGCTGATTATGAACAAAGTCCGTAAAAAACGCCAGTTGGAAGATGCCGACCGGTTCTGCTACCTGGTTCGAGAATATTTAAGTGTTCACATGCAATACCTGGGACACATCGAATACGACGAAGGCGTGGTGGATGCCTGTGAAAAGATGCGTCCCTTCCTGCTGGATCAACCCACCTCCAAGGTCTCCCTGAATATCTACAACACCCTGTTCAACATGGGCATTCAGGATCGCCAGCTCCGATACGACAGAAAGACCTACAAAAAGATGGCCAAGGGGGTCAAGCTCGAATCCAAGCTCTGGAAAGAGTAAAGGGCTCCGGGTTTCGTCCATGCGTTTTCAAACCCGGAACCCGGAACCCGGAATCTGGAACTTTTTTATGTCAATCCAAGCCCTCAATTTCCTCCAGCGGCTGGTAAATCCGCTGGCATTTCACCTCTCTTCGGTCCGAAGATCCAGCGATTCCCAGGCGGTCTTTTCTCTGGTCGATGCCCTGGAAGCACCCACCCAAATCTTGATTGTGCCCGACAGCCGTTCCGGCGGGCTTTTTTTGGGTGCATCCCAATTTTGGGCCATCCGAAACCGATATCCCGAAGCCCGCCTCTGCCTGCTCGTCCATACCCACAAAGAATACATCGCCCGAGAGATTCCCTTTATCGACGAAGTTATTGTCTACGAAGATTTCCTCTTGCCCGTAGGAGGCCGACTTCGGGAGGCGCTCAGGCAATTGAGAGAAAAACGGTTCGATCTGGCATTCTGTTTTAGCGATGAAACCAGTTTTTGTCCTGCCTATCTGTGTTATAAAAGCGGATCTCGAATCCGGATTGGATTTCAACGGAAAGACTTCCCCTTCTTCAACATCCGGATCGTCCCGCGGCCCGAACCGTGTTACGAACTACAGCGTCTTTCCCTCCTCCTGCGGACCCTGGGCATTCCTCAGGTCAAAGAACGCGTGTCCTGGTCCATTTCCGAAGAAGGGGCCCAAAAAATCCAGAACCGGTTTCTGGTCGGTAGAAAAAAGCACGAACGATTTGTTGCCCTCGATGTGAGTTCCTCGCTCGGAGACCGGCCCGGCCCCAAACAACTCCAGGCCATTGCCGAATTTATTGTCACACAATCCAACACACGGGTGCTGGTGTTTTTTGACTACGCCCAGAGAAAAATTGCCCAACAAATCAAAGAAGCCCTCTCCCAAGACGCCCTCCTCTTCCAAACCGACGACCTGCCCAAAATTGTAGCCCTCCTCGAAGCCTGTGAACTCCTGATCTCCTGCAATTCCGACCTGTTCCACCTGGCTGTGGCCATGGGGTTGTCGGTCACCGGTTTTTTTGATTCTCACGACATGGATCGATGGGTGCCACCGACTCAAAAAGGCGTTCAGGTGTTCGAATCCGAAACCGTCAAAACCTGGACGCCCCATCAAATACAGGAAGTTTTCAGCGAACCATAAATATTCGATCGATGGATGATCCTGCTTGCCAGGGCAGAACGATTTTGAGAACTTTTTGAATATCGTCTGCCCTTTTTTCATCGTTTGTGATCTAAAGCACATGTTTTCTTTGAAATGAACGCCTATATTTCTAAGTTGGGGGAGACTCCTTTTTTAAAAAAATTCAACATCTTCTACTTGTGTGGGCCAGATTTTCTTTTTATCTTGGCCTGATCTGTCCACAATCTAACCAGAACCCGGTGGTGTGGGAGCCATTTGTCTTGCCTCTTAAAGCGCGTTTCCAACCATAACCGCTGGAGATGGGCTTTAGCAGGTACGGCTCGGTCCACAGGCTCCCGATGCCAGATCTCGGCGAGAACGATTCGTCATCATAAACAACCTGGAGGCAATTTATGTATTCTTCGCTGCGTCTTTCAACTCCCAGCCTGGTGTTTTCAACCATGGCAATTCTGCTCTTTGCCATACACGCGCCCGTCCATGCCCAGGTCCGAGGCGGGGCCGATATTCAGCTCGGCCAGTCGGATCGCACCTTAACCGACACACGATCTGTTGAAGCCGCCGCCGGATCTCAGGTGGTCATCGATGTGTTCGGCTCAGGGTATGCGGGGGCTCTTGGCATGGAAGCCATATTTCAGCTCAGCGACCCTGCCGCCGTCACCGCCGCTCAGGGAGCAACCGCGGGCATTTTCCCCTTCGCCCTTACCTCCACCATTAAAAATAGTACCGTCAACCTGACCCTGGGCGCTTTTGGGGCGGCCTCCGAATCCGGCGATGGACTCAAATATATCGGGTCTCTAACCCTGACAATGGGCCCGGCATTTTCCACACTTGAGATCACCTTCATCAAAATCTCCTTCGGGGCAGGATTGGAGACCAACCCCAATATCGTGCTAACCGTAACCAACCCCGAAGGACCCGGATTGCCAAAAACGGTTGCAGCCGACCTCAATCCTCGGCCCGGCAACCAGAACCGGCTCCAGGCCCGGGTCAATCCAGGTCGCGCCTTTCCCCTCCAGGTCTTTGCCGGCAATCTGAAAAAGACCACCGGGTTTGAGATCCACCTCGAATCCGACAGAGACATCTCCGATCCCTCTCAAATCCGCTTTCAAGCCCAGAATCCCTTTGTCGTAACCACCAGTAGTAGCGGCGGTCCTTCGGATTTGCCTGCACCCACGGCATCCACCATCGAACGGGCCGGTGCCGATATTCAGTTGGGAAGCGGCGATGGAAATTACGACGCTTCGGCCCTTTCCGTTGCAGGCACTCCGGGTGCCACAGTTGTCGTAGAAGTCTATGGATCGGGCTATCAGGAAAAGAACGGGTTCACGGCCACCTTCCAGGTCACCAACCCGTCCGCCATCCAATCTCTGGACTCATCGCCGGGTGCTTTTCCGCTCAAGTTGAGCTCCCCCAAGCTGGAACAGAATATCGAAGGAAATACCATTACCTTCAACATGGCAAGCCTGTCGCCGCTCACCGATTCTGGCGGCGGACTCAAATTACTGGGAACCATGACCATTACCCTCGCCTCTGATCTCGGCGATGGGCTTGGCCTCACCCTGTCTGCGCTCAGCTTTGACTCGGCAGCCTCACAAGACGAAACCACCCCCGGAGCCGTCCTGACGGTCTCCAGCGGGGCAGCACCGAGCGGAGCACCAACCCCGGCAGGATCATCCGTGACCATAGAAGGCAGAACCATCATCGCCAAAGCCATTGCCCCGGGCGAAGGTGTCACGGGCAATTCCCGTCTCGGCCAGTTCGCCATCTTCGTCGGGTCCAGCTTTCGAGGAGGCGAACTCACGCTCAGCAAGGTCATTTTCACTTCCGGCGAACAATCCGAGACCGTCGAACCCGGCATCGTCCTCAAACTGGGTTCGGTTCTCACAGACGCCCCCGTCATCTCCGATGTCACGGCCACAGCCTCCGATACCAGGGCCGTCATCAAGTGGACAACGCCCAATAAAGAGAGCAGCGGCATTGTCGTTTACGGCACCGACCGCGGCAATCTGAATCAGCAAACCAGCGGTACCAGCGACAGTTCCAAAAAGAGACACTCTGCTTTGATTGAGAACCTGGAGAGGGGTGTCCGGGTCTTCTACCAGATCGTCGCAACCGATGAGGGAGGGAATTCGTCCGACCCCTTCCCGCCCCGGCCCTTCTTCTTCGTCACCCGGAAAAGGCCCGATAATCTGCTGCCCCGCATCCTGGCAGGGCCTTTTACTCTCGGCCTCAAAACCGACGGCTTCACCGTCTTCCTCACCACCGACGAAGCCGTCAACGTAGACGTCCTGCACGGCGCCTCAGAAGATGCCCTGGACCAGACAGCGACGACGCCCACGCCCAACAGCCGGTCGCACCACGTGTCTCTGACCGGCCTGACCGGCGGAACACATTTTTTTCAGGCCCGCTTGACCGACCTTAACGGCAACATCTTTGAAACCCCGGTAAAAAGCGTGTTCATTCCATCTGTGATCGACGTCGTCGCTCCTCGCCTGCTGGGACGCCCCTCCACGTTCCGGGCTTTCAACCGGGTAGACCTCGAAGTGGTCCTGAGCGAGGCCAGCGCCGTGGCCCTTTTCTTTAGCACCAATAAGACGACCATTGAACAGATTGCATCTTCTGGAACGACCAAATTGGCGCTTCAAAACGGAGAGGCCGATCTCGATTTGGTGACGGTGAATACACTGAAGGACAAGCAGCGCATTTCAATGGCCAACCTCCTGGCCAGCACGATCTACTACGGCATCATACGGATGACCGATGCTACCGGCAACGTTGGTTTCTCCAACCTCTTTACCTTTAGCACGGGAGAGGACGAAGATACGACGGCCCCCCGCGTAGGGCTTCCGCGTGTCTCCACCAGGAATACCGAGGCCAGGATAAGCTGGAAGATCAGCGAACCTGCGACCGTCGAAGTACAGTTCGACACCACAATAGCCGTCCTGGAAGACGAGAGCGGCACCGTAGGTGAGATCGTTTCCCTCCCCGACCCCATCCGCAACGCCGTGGTGGCACTGACCAACCTGACCCCATTGAGGAAATACTATTTCCAGGCCTTCTCAACCGATCTGAGCGGCAATGGGCCGACCACCTTCACGGGGGAATTTGTCACCAAATTCAAGGCCGATACCGAACCGCCCCGGGTCTTGGGCCTCCCGATCGGTGACGCCAGAGGCGTGATTACATGGGGTGCCACCGAGGATCACAGCTTTGTGATTCGCTACCGGCGTATCGGGGCCGGGAAACAGACGGACGAATTCACGGACACGTTTGTGGGCACGAATGTAGCGAGCAACCACGCCGTGCCCCTCTCCCTGGAGCCCGGCACCTACCAGTTTGAAGTGGAAACCACGGATTTGGAGGGAAATATCGGCATCAGTTCGAGTTCCGAGATGCGGTTCACCATCCCGGGCGCAGACACGAATAAACCCAGAATCTTTCGCCCCCTCGTGCGCAACTTCACGCCGACCTCATTCACGGTGGAGTGGAAGACCAACGAGCGCTCCGACAGCAAAGCCGGGATTGGCCTCACGACGGATTACGAAATTGTGACATTTGACGATCCCGACCTGGTTCTGGACCATTCGATCACCTTTTCAGAGTTGACCTCCGGTACGCTCTACCATTTCTTTGTGGGCTCCGCCGACCTGCAAGGAAACCTGGCCACCACCACGGCCGCCGGCACAGAGCTGGGTGTCAGCGCAGATTACACATTCCGCACCCCCACTCTTGAAGGCCTGAATCAACCCATTATTGACGAGATCATCGTCGACATCAAAGACCAGTTGGCCATCTTTCAATGGACGACCGACCAGACCGCCACATCGAAGGTGGTGATCGGGGTGCCTGCCGGGTCCGCCCAGGCCGCCGTGGAAGGCACACCCGTATTTGGGGAACTCTCTCAGATCGTGGTCGAGGGCAACACATTGGTCACCAACCACTCCGTAGCCGTACCAGATCTGGAACCGGGAGTCGGCTATGTCTTCCAGCTCTTCTCCACCAGCGGTGCGGGGCTGACGGGCAACAGTCCATCTCCCAGCACCAGCGGCGTAGCCACCAAGCTCCAGCCCCCCGGGGGTCTCGGAAGCTTTACCACCTCCACGGAGTCAGACAGCCAGTTCCCGGTCATCACCAGCGGACCCACGGTTATTGCATCCACCTCATCCAGCCTCACCGTTCAGTGGGAGACCGATGAGAACAGCAACAGTGTGGTCGACTTCGGCGCTTCCCAGGAAGGGGGTGCTGCCAAGCAGGCGGTGAGCCTCACCGCTCAAGAGGTCTCCGGGGCCAGCCTGACGAACCACACCGTGGTGCTCACGAACCTGAATTCCGGCACCACTTATGCCTATGAAGCGGCCTCTACCGATGCGGTCGGAAACGGCGCCGCTCGGAGCAAGGTGGCCTACGGCACAACCCTCTCGGATGTAGACCTGACCGCGCCGGGGATCCAGGGCGCGCCCGAGGTCATCTACAAAAACGACCGCTCGGCCACGATTCGGTGGGTCACCACAGAGGCCGCCGACGCCGAGGTGGCTTTTGGTACTTCGCAGGATTCCCTCCTTAACATTCGCACCATGCCCGACATTGAGACCGAACACACCGTCACCCTCACCAACCTGTCGAACAGCACCACTTACTTTTTCCAGGTCTCGTCGACAGACCAGAACAACAACGGGCCGACCAAAAGCTCAATCCTCAGCTTTGACACCGACGCCCTGCCCGACACCCAGGACCCCACCATCACCGACATCGCCGTAGCCGTCTCCGACAGTTCGGCTCTGGTCACCTGGAAAACCAACGAGCTCTCCGACTCCGCCGTCCAATTCGGCACCGCCAGCGGTAGCCTCGGCCTGAACCTGGGGGACGCAACCGACATAATCGACCATTCGGTCACGCTCACCAACCTGCAGCCCAACGTCCAGTATTTCTACATCGTCGAGTCTATCGACAAGTCAGGAAACGGACCCGTCGAAAGCGCAGAAGCCACCTTTACGACTCTTGCCACAGACGCCGTCCAGGCGCCCGATGCTCCCAGCGGCCTTGTGGCCTCGGGCGGAAACGCTGCTGTGAGGCTCTCCTGGTCGGTCAGTCCGTCCGCTGGCGTCATTGGATACACGGTGGAACGGGCCGAGGGCGAGGGGGCTTTTTCTCCGCTCGCCTCGATTGATGCGGTCACATCCTATGTGGACAACAACGTTCAAAACGGCACGGCCTACCGCTATCAGGTCAAAACTGTTGGTCTCAAGCAACTGACCGGCACGGCCTCCACCCCCACCGATGCGGTGACCCCAACTGCCGAAAGCGGGCCCTCGGCACCCACATTGTTTGCCATTCAGGGCACGCAGACCGCACCCACCCTGGTCATCAACAATAGCACGCCGCTCAATCCCGATGATCCGCTTTTCTACACCTTCCACATTGCCACGTCGTCCGACTTTTCAGACGCCGTGACCGTTGCCGCCGGAATTGTCTCGGGCGCAGGCCTTGCCGCCAGCGACCCGACCGGCATCACAGCCTGGATCGTAGACCGCACCCTCACCGATGGCACCACCTATCACTATCGGGTCAAAGCCTTCGACGGGGCCTTCGACAGTGCCTTCCTCACGGGGTCGTTCACGGTCAACGCCAGCGCTCCGGCCTTCCCCGGCGACTTTGACGGCGACCGAACCGTCAATTTCTCCGACTTTCTGGGCCTGATCAATACCTTCAACAAAACCACGGGACAGGACGGCTTTAATCCCGATGCCGACTTTAACAATGACGGCTCGGTCAATTTTGCCGATTTCGTGGCATTCATCAAAGTGTTCAACAAAAAATACATCACGGGCACTTCGGGGTCCTCCAAACCGGTCACACCGATTGCCTACGGCATCGACCCTGCCGTCCGCTTCCAGCTTGTCCGTCAACCCAGCGCTTCGGCCCAAGATGGTCAGGAAATCGTGGTGGACGTCACCGTTTCTGATGTCGAAAATCTCAAAGGCTACGGGGTCCGCCTCACCTACGATCCTGCCAGCCTTCAATTCCTCGATGTCGCCAGCAGCGAAGAGGCCCTCCTCAAAACCGAGGGCCGCCTGGCCGAACTCTTTGGTGTCCTGGAGAACAACCCGGAAACCGGCGAGATCTTCATCGCTTCTGCTGTCACCCACGGCGAACCCGTCCAGGGTCAGGGTACGCTCTTTTCCCTCCGCTTCCGACTCCTGGACCCCAAACCCCGGGGCGAACTCATCAGCATTGCAGAAGGGCTCCTGATTGACGACCTTCTCGCCATCAACACCGCCCAGAATTTGGGCAGTCGATTGGCCCTTTTGCCAACCGACTATGTCCTGGAACACAACTTCCCCAACCCCTTCAACCCCGACACCACCATCCGCTATGCCGTTCCCGAAGCCGGCAAGATCACCCTCACGGTCTACAGCGTGCTGGGTCAAGAAGTGGTCACCCTGGTCAACACCCACCACCTGGCCGGCTATTACACCCTCCAGTGGAACGGTCAGGATCGGTTTGGCAGAGGCGTCGCCAGCGGCATCTATCTCTACCACATGACCGCCGGGGAATTCGTCAAAACCCACAAAATGCTCCTGCTGAAATAAGGCGCTGCTAGAATCACGCGGTGTTAGACCCAGAAACGATTCCCTATGATACATCCGAATGAGATCAGGCGCTGGCTGGTGGTTGTCGCATGGTTCGGCCTGTTGCTTCTTATCTCCCAATCAACAGCCTACGGTCAGGTCTTGACGGCCGCCTCGCAGAGTCTGCCCGGCACCGCCCTGGGTTCGGCGGCCTGGGGAGATTACGATGGCGACGGCGATCCCGATCTGCTCATAACCGGCCTCACCGGTCCTGCAGATGGTTGTGCCCCCCTTTCTCAAATTTTCCGGAATAGCGATTTTGCCAGTATCAACGCCCCCCTTATAGGGATCTCCATGGGTCAGGCCGTTTGGGGAGACTACGACGGGGATGGAGACCTCGACCTGGCCCTGGCAGGGTTTACAGCCGATAACGAAGGTACCGTTCGGATTTACAAAAACGAAAACGGTGCCTTTGTCCTGGATTCCGATCAGGACTTTGTGCCCCTCCGATATTGCGCACTCGCCTGGGGAGACTACGACGGAGATGGAGACCTCGACCTCCTCGTTTCCGGCATGAGCGTCGGCGGAAACCCCCGCACCATACTCTATCGCAACGCCCGCATCGACCGAACCCGCCTGGGCAGTCCCCTGGGAGGCCGCCCGGTGCTCCGGGAAGATGTGCCCAATACCGGGCGCCTCATCAACCTCAATCAGGGCAACATGGCCTGGGGCGATGTGGACAACGACGGAGACCTCGACCTGGTCCTTACAGGCTATGGCACAGGAGGGCCCCGCCAGGCCCAGATTTATCTCAACAATCCAACCGGAACACTCCTACAGGACGGCCGGAACACCGATTTAACACCCGTTTCAAACGGCGATCTGGCCTGGGGAGATTACGACAACGACGGAGACCTCGACCTCATCCTCTCGGGCTGGAACAAGGAGTGGGAAGCCACGCTGAATCTCTATACCAATTCTGCCGGTATTCTTCGAGAAAATACGACCTTCAGTTCCACCCGGACCATCGGTTCCGTGGCCTGGGGAGACTACGACAACGACGGCGATCTCGATCTGGCTGCTTCGGGCCAGAACAGCGCCTCCGACCGCTTTGCCTTCATCCTCCGAAACGGCCCCCCCGGCACCTTCCAGGCCGACAACACCCAGAATATCAGCGGACTGAGAGGAGGCGATCTGGCCTGGGTAGACATCGACAACGATGGCGA
>JAPUJS010000190.1 GCA_027296045.1 bacterium
GCGATTGAAACGTAGCCCGATCGATCTGATTTTCCGAAACCCTTAAATACAAAGCAATCGTAGCGCCGGACACGGGGTTTTCGGCCTGCCCAATCGCATCGGGGTTTTCGAGTGTCCCGACATTTCTGGGGTGATTAAAATGGTCGAGCACAATATGGGTATAAGCATCGGCCATCTGTTTTAAGACTAGTAAACGTCCATTTCGTCAAAAGGCTTGCGGGACGGTGTCAATGTCACCCGTTCTTCCACTTCGAGCAATCGTTCTTTGGTGTAGATAAAATCCGCCCGATTGCCCGAAGCCAATTCCGATCGCTCCGTCATCACAATCGCATCTTCCGGACAGGCTTCCACACACATGCCGCAGAAAATACACCGCAGCATATCAATCTCAAAGCGTTTCGGATACTTTTCGCGATCGGGCCAGGGGGCCGGTCCTGCTTCGATGCTAATACAATCCGCAGGGCATGCGGTGGCACACATATAGCAGGCCACACACTTTGGCCGGCCCTGATCATCCTTCGTTAGCTTGTGCAGCCCGCGGTACCCTTCGGGTTTCTCCCACCTTTCCTCCGGATACTGCATGGTAATCTTCTTTCCGAGCAGATGCTTGAAGGTCAACGACAGTCCCTTTGTGATTGCGGGAAGATACATTTTTTCGGCCAGTGTCATTTCGTGACCTACTTTTTTCATAACTGCGATCTCCTCTCCGTCCTCTTCGATGTCGCCGCCGCTTTTGCGGCCGGCCAGCCCACTCGGTCGCAACCTTCTGACGAATGACGGTAATCTGAACCTCGCCCGGATAGGTCATCTCATCTCGGACTTTTTGAGCAATTTCGAACGCAAGCGCCTTGGCCTGGTCGTCATTTACACGACCTGCATTTACCATCACCCGGACTTCCCGTCCGGCATTGATGGCGTAGACGTCTTTCACACCCTGAAAAGAACGGGCCACGTCTTCCAGATCTCGAACCCGCCGGATATAATTTTCCGCATCATCCCGACGGGCACCGGGGCGGGACGAGGAAATGGCGTCTGCTGCCTTGACCAAAAAAGAAATGGGGGTGCTCGCCTCGGCCTCACCGTGATGGTAAAAAATCCCGTTGATCACCTCGGAGCCTTCCCCATATCGCTTGGCAAGTTGAGCCCCGATATCGGTATGCTTTCCTTCCTGTTCCTGATCAACGGCCTTACCGATATCGTGAAGGAGGGCACATCGTCGGGTCAATTTCTCGTTCATGTTCAACTCGGCCGCCATCGAACCTGCCAAAAATGCGACTTCTTTGGAATGCCCCAGTACACTCTGGCCATAGCTGGTACGATATTTCAACCGCCCGACCAGCTTCACCAACTCGGGGTGCAAATCGTCAATACCCAGCTCTTTAACAGCTTTTCGCCCCTCCTCACCAATCAGGTTTTCAATCTTCTTTGCACAATTGGCCACCACTTCTTCGACCCTGCTGGGATTGATCCGGCCTTCCTGCACCAGCTTGCCCATAGCCAGACGGGCAATATCGCGCTTGACCGGGTCAAAGCTGGACAGCACCACAGCTTCGGGCGTATCGTTCACAATCACCTTGACCCCGGTGGCCGCTTCAAAGGCGATAATATTACGCCCTTCTTTTCCAACAATCCGGCCCTTAATATCGTCGTCGGGCAGGTGAACCACCGTAATAGAAGATTGCACTGTCTGGTCGGTCGAACACCGCTCAATTGCAAGTGCCAAAATCTTTTTGGCCTCTCGATCGGACCGTTCCTTGGCCTGCTCAATGATCTCCCGACCAATATTTGTGGCCGTTTGCTTGAGGTCATTTCGAATGGTGTCCAGAAGCATATCCCGAGCATGTTCGGCATTCATCCCCGAGATGCGTTCCAACCGACTGCGCTGTTCCACCAAGATTTCATCCAGTTCCCGATCGCGCTTTTCCAGTCGATTTTCACGCTGTTGCAAATTTCGATCGCGCCTTTTTAGATCCCAATCTCGCTGCTGAACTCGCTCCGTCTGATCGGAAAGATGGCCCTCCTTTTCCTGTAGTTCGTCACTCAACCCATCCAAATCACTGCGTTTGTGATCCAGTTCCCGTTCAAATGCAGATTTGGAATCGTACCAGCGATTTTTCTCTTCCAAAAATTTGGCTTTTCGATCCCGATCGGCTTTTTCAACCAGCTTGGAAATCCGCCGTTCGGTTTTTTGCTCAACATCTCGAATTTTTTGCACTTGAACCCGTGCACACAGCAACCAGCCCAGTCCAAAAAGGAGGAAAGCAACGGCAACCGCAATACCCATTGTATACACTTCCGGTCCCATTGGAGCTCCCTGAAGGAATTCAACCATTGGAGCCTCCTGTCGTCGGTATTTAAATCCAGGTATAGATCAGATCCCCACCCTTCATCCACCCCACAAGGGAGTCGTCGCCTCCAGATCGTGAAATCTGGAGATGAATGCCATTTTAAAGAAAGTACAGATTGTAGGCTTGCAACAATCTGTAGCAAAAATACGAAGGGAAAAACCCGCCCAAAAGGGAAGAGACGGGCCACGATGAATTCAAAATAGGTCATAAAGCTACAGTACCTCGAAGACATTAGAAAAACTGCCCGAAAGGGAGGCACCTCAAAAGAGACACCTCCCTTCCATGCAAACGTCAGACTTGCCCGTTAAACGCTGAACGATTCGCCGCAGCCACACTGATTGGTGGCATTGGGGTTTTTAAACTGGAAACCCGTGCCCATCAGACCATCGTCATAATCCAGTTGAGTCCCGGTCAGATACAGCGCACTTTTCATATCCACGAAAACTTTCACCCCGTGTGCTTCAATGGTGGTGTCGTCTTCGCCGGCGGCCTCATCAAATGTCATTTCATACATCAACCCGGAACACCCTCCTCCCACCACCTTCATACGCAGGCCGTGGGTTTCGGGGAAATTTTCCCGTTCCAGAAGTTCCCGAATTTTATCGGCAGCGCTCTCCGTGACAGTAATCATTGTCTGATATCTCCAGAATAAATCAGCCCAGATCTTTCAAACATGCCTTGATGGCATCAAAATCGGGCAGTACGGTCGGATCATCCGAAACCGAAGCAAAGCGCACCACGCCTTCCTTATCGACCACAAAGGCCGAACGTTTGGACACGCCATGAAAGCCCAGCAACTCTTCGTGAAGCGCCCCATAACTGGCGCTGACATCCTTGTTAAAATCGCTCAACAGAGGAATCGTAATATTATTTTCCTTGGCCCAGGCCTCCTGAGCAAAAGGACTGTCCACACTGATGGCCAGGACCTGGGTGCCTAAATTTTCATAATCCGAAAGCCCGCCGCTGACCGAGCACATCTCATCGGTGCAAATAGACGTATACGCCAGGGGGAAAAAGAGAACAACGACGTTCTTATTGCCCTTGTAATCGCCCAGAGAAATATCGTTCAAATCTTCGCCCGACTTAGATTTGAGGCTAAAATCGGGTGCTGCATCACCAACATTCACACTCATCAAATTGTCCTTTTCAGAAAAACTTTTAACCCATTGCCTCAGCAAAGCGTCGGCTTAATTCATTCAAGTTAATCGTATTTCCCCAGGCAGCCATATAATCTGGACGCCGGTTCTGATAGTTGAGATAATACGCATGCTCCCACACATCCATGCCCAGAATCGGGGTGCCGTCTCCGGTCATGAGGGGATTGTCCTGATTGGCCGTGCTTAAAATATCCAGTTTTCCGTCTTTGACAACCAGCCAGACCCATCCACTGCCAAAACGGGTTGCACCGGCTGTACCAAACTGCTCGCGGGCGGCATCTCCGGTCCCGAAAGCTGCATTGACTGCTTCTATAAATTCTGCGGACGCTTGGCCGCGTTCTCCTTCAGGCGCCATCACACTCCAGAACAGGCTGTGGTTGGCATGCCCGCCGCCGTTGTTTCGCACAGCCGTCCGGATGTCTTCTGGCACACTGTCCAGATCGCTGATCAAATCTTCGATGCTCTTTGCGGCCAGATCGTCGTGTCCCTCAAGGGCTGCATTCACATTGGTGATATAAGCGGCATGGTGTTTATCGTGATGAATTTCCATTGTTTGTGCATCGATATGCGGTTCCAACGCATCAAAGGCGTAGGGCAGGTCGGGAAGTTCATAAGCCATTGAAACACTCCTTACGGTTTGAATGAAAGGTTGCAATCAAAAACAAAACCCAAAGCTGGCAAAAATATAAAGAACTCTCACACGACCGTCAAGTCCTTTTGGAGTCCTTCTTACTCATAATAAAATCTAATACTTACAAAAAATCAAACGGGCGCAAAAATAGAAAAAATTGGCCCGTTTCAAAATGGACTTCTCAAGCTGTATGCACCACCAAATTGTCGATGAGCCTGGCCTTGCCAAACTGCACGGCCAGGGCCAGCAAAATTTCGCCCGAAAACTCCTCCATGGGTTGTAAATCTGCCGTATCAACCGCTTCAATATAGTCGATTTGTGCCAGGGGACGCCGTTCGATCAGCTCCCGCATCTCCCCAATCACCACATCCGCCCGCCGCTCTCCATCTGCTACCAGACATTTTGCTTTCTGGAGGGCCTGATAAAGCACACTGGCTTCCTGCCGCTCTTCCGGGCTCAGATAAAAGTTTCGAGAGCTTTTGGCCAGCCCATCCACTTCCCGAATCGTAGGCGAAACCAACACTTCCACATCCAGATTCAAATCCTGGGCCATTCTCCGGATCACAGCGGCTTGTTGCGCATCCTTTTGCCCAAAAATTGCCACATGGGGCTTCACGGCAGCAAACAACTTGGTCACCACCGTGGTCACCCCTCGAAAATGTCCCGGGCGAGAAGCGCCACACAAATGCCTGGTAAGACCCTCTACATCCACATAACTCGCATACCCTTCCGGGTACATTTCTTCGGCATCTGGTGCATAAATCAAATCCCCGCCAAAATCCCCGATAAGCATCCGATCCCGTTCAAAATCAAGGGGATACGCCTCCAGATCTTCTTGGGGTCCAAACTGAGTCGGATTCACAAAAATACTCACCACCACCCGGTCTGCACACCGCCTGGCCCGCCCAATCAGGCTCAGGTGCCCTTCGTGGAGAAACCCCATGGTGGGTACGAGCCCAATTTGAAGCCCATCGGCTCGAATCTGATCTGCAACCCGGTGCATCTCAGACACCGTCTGAATCACCTTCACATCAGCCACGCCGTTTGATCACCCTGTCGTAAAACTCCTCTGAGGGATAACTGCCGGATTTCACATCCTGGCCAAATACCTCTCCGGCCTTCAAAATGGTTTCGAACAAATTCGCATATCGCTTCACATAGTAGGGCGCGTGTTCAAACAACCCCAGCATATCATTCACCACCAGCACTTGGCCATCGCAGTCAGGCCCGGCACCAATGCCAATGGTTGGTACCAAAACCGCTTCTGTAATTTCCCGGGCCAATTTGGAGGGCATATGTTCGAGAACCACGGCATAGCACCCGGCCTGTGCCAGCCGAACAGCCTGTTTCAAAATCCGTTCGGCCGATTTCTCCTTGGTGCCCTGCCGCACATACCGCCTGGCTGTTTGCGGCAACAACCCGACATGTCCAACCACATCGATCCCACGATCTACCAGATGCGCCACTATTTTATCGTGTGCGCCCTCCAATTTCACGCTATCGGCACCCGCGTCCAGTAACTTTCTCGCATTTTGCAACGCACGTTGGGGTTTGGCATAACTTTGATAGGGCATATCGGCCAACAGATGGGTTTCTCCAACGCCCCGTCGAACGGCCCCCAGGTGATGTAACATCATCTCTATGGTCACAGCCGATGTTCGTTTAAACCCCAGTTCCACCTGTCCAAGTGTATCGCCCACAAACAGAATATCCAGATCACAACGATCCAAAATACAGGCGGTCGGATAGTCGTACACCGTCAGCATTGCCACCTTTGCCTGACCCTTCATCTGTCGTATTTGCCCAGCCGTCTTCATCCCGTTTATGCTCCCACATGCATCGGTTTATAATACCGGGTGCCCACCGGCGGCGATTTAACCTGCTGGAGCAGATCGTCCAGATCGTCGATCCGATTCATAAAATCGACTTCCGAGACATTGACCACCAGAAGCGGTGTTTCCGAATAATGAAAAAAGAAATGGTTGTAGGATTCCAACAACCGCCCCAGATAATCTTCGGTAATCACCCGCTCGTATCCCCGCCCCCGCTTGTGAATGCGGCGCATCAAATGATCGACCGAATCTTGCAAATAAATCACCAAATCGGGTTTGGGTACCTTTTCCTCTAGGGTTTCCGACAACCGCTCGTATAACCCATACTCGGCCTCATGGAGTGCCACCCGGGCGTAGATACGATCCTTTGCAAACAGGAAATTGCTGACCGCCATTTCCTGGAACAAATCCATCTGGTGAAATTCTTGCTGCTGACGATACCGGCTCAGCATAAAAAACACCTGGGTCTGAAAACCGTAGCGTTCCGGATCTTCATAAAACAGGGGCAAAAAAGGGTTTTCCTCTACCTCTTCCAGGACCAAACGGGCATTCAGAAGGCTGCCCAGAAGGCGAGCAAGATCTGTCTTGCCCACACCGGTAACCCCTTCGATGGCAATAAAACGTACAGCCACGCCGTCCCTCGCTGTAGTGACTACACCCGCTGGTTTGCGTAGGCGACCAGAGTGCATGTATATGGGTGAGCCTGATCCTTACGATACGCTTTGCTACTCGGGGAATCACGGTGCGCTCCGTGTCTCCGAGGACCCCGAAGGGCGTATCGATATCACAAAACACCTCAAGATCACTATGACCATCTACTGGTGGGCCCACAAAGACAAACCGCCAACCCGCCGGACGCCTTGATCCGAATCCAATTGCGCCAAAAAATCTGTAAACTGTTTTCCCAGAACAGGATGCCGCCCACAGGGCAAAAGCTCACAAAGCGGCACCAGCACAAATGCTCGCTCGTGCAAATAAGGATGGGGCACCTGTAAACCCGGCACCTGAATCACTTCCTCTCCATACAACAAAATATCCAGATCCAGGGTGCGAGGGCCCCATTTCTTTTTTCGGTACCGGCCAAATTGTCGTTCGATTTCAAGCAATCGATTCAGAAGTGCAGGGCCAGACAGAGATGTTTCAACCTGCAAAACTGCATTTAAAAAAGAAGGCTGATCGGTCACCCCAATCGGCGCGGTTTCATACACCCCGGAAACCGCAACCATCCGGACCTCATCTTCCCCATCCAGCACAGCAACAGCCTTTCTCAAGGTATCTGCCCGATCTCCGAGATTGCCGCCAATGCCGATATAAGCCGTAATCACCTTAAAAACCCCGGCGAACTTCCACCTCCACGCCGTCAAACTGGGCCGGCAATGGCGGGTGCGGTTTGCGAACCCGCACCACCAGCCGGTCCAACCCCAGGCGATCTTGCAACACTTCCGCAATCCGGTCGGCCAAAGCCTCAATCAGCCCGAACCGTTCGCCGGTCACCACCTTTTCGGTCACTTCATATACCTTTGGATAATCGACAGCATCCCCGATTGCTTCTCGACGCGCATACCCGCGAAAATCGCCGTAGACCTCGACATCCACCTCAAATTGTTGGCCCAATTTGCCCTCTTCGGGGAAAAGTCCGTGATAGGCAAAAAACTTCATATTTTTAATTCGGAGAACGTCATTTCCCATAAGAGTTCTAATATTGACAATTTGTGGGGGGAAGTCAAGGGAGGGGAAACGAGACCAGGCGATCTTGCGTGGGGGCCAAAACAGGCGTGCAACACTTTCTAAATAATACGACATTTTTTAGGATTGACCAGGAATTCGCGCGATTTAAGAATTCACCCATGGCTTCGATAAAACGGCAACACCACCACCTGGGCGTTCCCGCCACTGCGCAATACAACCCGCTGGCCCGGTTCTTCAAATCCCCGGCGAAAAGATGCAAGAGCAATGACCTGTCCCAGACTGGATGAATGAATGCTGCTTGTGACATATCCAATATCTTTTCCT
>JAPUJS010000191.1 GCA_027296045.1 bacterium
AGGACCCGCCCCAACTCACCAGGACCGACTCGCTAGCCATCGAAGCCATTCTTCAACAACACGGGTTCGAAGCCAAACCCACTCCGGCAGACATCCAGAGCCGGGCAGAAGAACAGGTGGCCAAATCCCAAAAGCGGCGTCGAGATATTCTCATCAATATCGGAAAAGGACTTGCCATCATTGTCACCCTCCTGCTCCTCCGATACATCATCGGGTTCATCGACAGGAGAGTACGCGGAGACTCGAAGCTGGTCAAGGGCATCGACGGGTCTCTCACCATCAAAACCCAGTTAGGGGATTCCTCCGAAGCCGCCTGCGTGCTATTTATCACCACCCCGTCCGAAGACCAGGCCGTTGCCCTGGGAAAAACCCTGGTCGACAACCACCTGGCCGCCTGCGCCAACATCACACCGCCCATCCTATCGATGTCCCCAACCGCCGGAACCATCGAAACCCGGTCGGAAGTCATGGTGATTGTCAAAACCCTGCGCGGCCACGCCAAAGAGATCTCGAAATACGTCAAAGACGCCGACCGATCTTCCGACATGATCATCTATCCAATTTTCCAGGGCTACAAACCCTATATGGACTGGATTCAAGAAAACACCCGTTCTCAGCCCTGGTGGAAACGCATTTGAAAGTTCAGGGTCCAGAGTCCAGAATCCGCACCCTTTAACCCGGAACCTTTTTCAAGGAGTCCCCCATGCCCTTTGCCGTCTACGACTATCGCAAAGACATCAAAAATGTGCTCGTCACCCCCCACATCCGCTCCCGCTTTCTGAGTATGGAACCCGGGGCGGTCGCCTCCCTCCATTCCCACGATCTGGGCCACGAAATCTTCCTCATCCTCCAGGGCCAGTGCGAATTCAATATCGAAGGCGACATCCAGGTCCTCGGTCCCGGCCAGATGTGCGTCGCCCTGTCCGACGAAATGCACCAGGTGCGCGTCATCGGCGACGAGCAAATGATTATGTATCTCTCCGTCACCCCCCATATTCATCCCACCCACACCGGTCGCAACGAAGACGGCAGCCCAAAAGACATCCGCTTCGCCCCCCAAAATGCCTACGACCAGGAACCGGCCGCCGACTCCATCGAAGACAACATCGACCGCCACGTCCAGGCCGCCCAGGACCTCGCTCGGGCTGCCCGAGAATCGGCCCAGATCCAGAAAAACATGGCAGAAAAACTCAAACAGGCCCTCGAAAACGGCGATAAAGAAGCCGCCGAAAACGCTCGCAATACGATGTGGAAAGGCATTTATCAAGTCTACAAATCCATCTACGCCCAGGGCGAGCCCTGGAACGACCTTGCCCCCCGCGCCGTCCCAAACGAGTAACCCGGCCTGTCCCTGCAGCCCCCTCGTTCTGGGTTCGCTTTTTTTGGACCCCAAACGTTTTTTATGAGGAGATCTTTATGTCCACCGTCCGAATGGGCATCATCGGCTGTGGTGCCATCGCCCAGGTCCAGCACATGCCCAACCTGTCTGCCCTCCAGGACCTGTTCGAAGTCACCTGCGTCTGCGACATCTCTCCCGGTCTTTCCAAATGGCTTGCCCAAGAATTCCACGTGCCCAACCATACTACCGATCCATACCAGCTCCTCTCTTCCGATGCAGTCGACGCCGTCATCCTCTGCCACGCCGACCCCAAAACCGAACTGGCGGTTGCCGCCTTTGAAGCCGGCAAACACGTCTTTATCGAAAAACCGATGTGCTTCTCCCTCTCCGAAGTCGACGCCATTGTAGAGGCCCAGCAAAAGGCCGGCACAATCGGCCAGGTCGGCTACATGAAAGTCTACGACCCCGCCTTCGAACTGGCCCAACAAGAAGTGGGCGACCCCAACCAGATCCGCTTTGTACAGGTCAACCACCTGCACCCCAGCAACGAACTCCATCTGAAACAATTCCGGCTCACCCGCTTTGACGACATCCCACCCGAAGCCAACGAAAAGCGCCAGACCGCCCGCCAGGCCGCCCTCGAAGGGGCCGTCGGTCCAGTCTCCGACAAAGCCTCCCGCGCCTTCTTCATGCTTTCCGGCAGCATGATCCACGACCTGTATGGCCTGCGTCTTTTGCTCGGCCGACCCACAGCGGTTGTCAGCACCGAAGTCTGGCAGGATGGCCGGGCCCTCACGACCATCCTGGAATATCCCTCCGGTGCCCGCTGTGCAGCCACCTGGATCGACCTGCCCAACCTGTGGGAATTTCAAGAAACCCTCGAAGTCTACGGCGACGACAAGCGGGTCATTTTGTCCTATCCCACCGGGTTTTCCCGGGGCATCCTGTCTTCCCTCGAAGTCCACGAAGTCCACTCAGACGGCAAACACGGCGTTCGCCACCCCTTTATCGACTGGGAAAGCCCCTTTTCAAGAGAACTGCGACACTTCCACGCCTGCATCACCGAAAACACCCCATGCCGCACCCCTGTTGCAGATGCCCGACATGACATCGCGCTCATCATCGACATCACCCGCGCCTATCTCGAAAAACAGACGGTCGAACACACCTGATCGGTTGGCAACAAAATCCAACCGGCCAGGACAAATAGCATACCGGCTTGCTTATTTCTAACCGCCTGATCCTTAAAAACTTGACAGAAAATAAGATAGAATTTATGTTGGTAACTTAGCCTATCCCTGCCGAAACACGGACACAAAGGATTCGATGTGGACTCCGAGAACAAAGATCTACGTATCCTCATTGTGGATGATGTACCCGAAAACCTGGACGTGCTTTCCCGAGCCCTGGAAGCCAGTCAATACCACGTACAGGTGGCAACCACCGGGGAGACGGCCCTCGGGTTGGCCGACCGCACCCTCCCCAATTTGATTCTCCTGGATATCATGATGCCCGGTATGGACGGATTTGAGACCTGCAGGCGGCTCAAAGCCGATCCCAGGACCCGGAATATTCCGGTCATTTTCCTCACCGCCTGGGACGATGCCAAAGGCCTGCTCGAAGGCTTCCAGGTCGGAGGCGTCGATTATATCACCAAG
>JAPUJS010000192.1 GCA_027296045.1 bacterium
GGGTATCGACGATACGGCGATTGACCCGGATCTGGAACGGCCGGATGTGTTGGGCTATCGGGTCTACCGCTCTGACTTTATGCGGGTGGGTCCCTGGAAACTGATTGCGACCATCCCCAAGGCAGAAGGTCCCTCCGGGGAGAAACAGCTCCCGGCAGGAGCGCCGAACAATTCGAGTTACGCGTCCAAATACAGCAATGAAGCCTGGATAGAACTGAACGATCCGGGGCCTGCCCCCGAAGACGTTGAGCTTTATAAGTGGGGCACCTACACCTTTATCGACAAAACGCTCGAACCCGGTTTCAAACACCTCTATTCGATCCGCGCTTACGACGAGCAGGGATTGGAAATCGGCAATAGCGATATGCGTCGCCAGAACAGTTTTCCGGTCACGGGCGTGTCACTCAAGGTGGTTTCTTTTAATGACGCCGATCGGATGGCAACACCGATCCGGGTGGTGCCCAACCCCTGGGTGCAGGGCGATAACGACCACAGCTATGGGGCGGCTCGCATCCGGTTTATCAACGTGCCCAGTCGGGCAAAATTGTTTATCTACACCATTACCGGCGACCTGATCTGGCGTCAGATCTTCGATTCGCTGGATCCCACGGTAGGACAACCCAATCCGACTGCCGAGTTTGAATGGGATACGGCCACGGTGAACCTGAATATTAATACCACCGGTCGTCTCAATGCCGGCACCTATATCTGGGCCATTGAGTCTCTGCACCCCGACAGCTTTGGGCAGGTGCAGAAGGGCATCTTTTTGATTGTCAACTAACGTTTGAACAAGGAGCTGAGAATGAAACGTAACCTCTGGATCGGCACGATCTTAAGCCTCATTGTGCTGTGCCTTGCTCCCGGAAGCGCCCCTGCCCAGGGACTGGCAGAAGAACTCGAACCGGTGTTGGTGGGCGGTCGTTACCGCGTGGAGGGCGACAAGGGCAACCGGCTGGCCAGGAGCGGGTTCGGCTTTTTGAAGCTGTCTGCTTCGGCCCGTCTGGCCGGCATGGCCGACGCAAATGTGGGGACCTCCAAGGACATCCACACCATTTTTCTGAATCCGGCAGGGTTGGTCCACGTGGACAAGGCCGCTTATGTGGCTTCTTACAACCAGTGGCTGGTCGAAACCTGGCTGGGGTCTGCGGGTGTGGCCTATCGCACGGGCTTTGGGGTTTGGGGGGTGACGCTTCGCACGTTCCAGTATCCCGATGTAGAAGTGACCACCCCCTTGCAGCCCAATGGCACAGGCGAAAATCTGGACATTGGGGCAATGTCCATTGGCCTGAGCTTTGCCAAGCAGATGACCGATAAGTTCTCGATGGGCTTCAAGCTTCGCTGGGCGCGTGAGAAGCTTCACGTGACGGAAGTCACCGGGACGACCCTGGATATCGGGACCCTGTTCAACACCGGGTTCAAGAGCCTGCGCCTCGGACTGACTATGAACAATCTGGGGAAAAACCTGGAGACGCTGACCGAGGACTATCGCCTGCCGTTTTATTATGATATGGCCATCGCAATGGAACTCTTTGGCGAAGTGGGCGATCCCCTCTATTTGACAGGTGCCTATGAGCATCTCTTTTATCGCGATTTCGGAGAACGAGATCACCTGGGTGGCGAGCTGTGGATCAATAACACGCTTGCCCTCAGAGCAGGATATAAGTTCCGGTACCACATCGAAACCTGGAGCCTCGGAGCAGGGTTGAAGTTCAGCCCCACCGAAGGCCGAAACTTCGGCGTCGATGTATCCTACAGCAAGATTACCGGGATTTTAGACGAAGCGCCGATTCGCCTGACCTTTTCCGGAAGCTTTTAGATAAGGAGGAAACAGACCATGCGTCATGGATTTTTGATTGCAATCCTGATTGCGGGCGTTCTGGGAGCGACCGGATGCAGTCGCGACATTCCGCTACAACCCGCCGAAGAGTGGCGGGGCAGTTACCAGTTGGATTCCGGAACCTCTGGCGGGGGTGCGATTGATGTGCTCAATCCGCCCCAGGGAACCCCTCGATTCGTGATTTTCACCGCTTCGTCTGCCGAACGTGGCACCGCAATCTTTGTGTACAATCCCCCTCTGGTTGCCCCTCCGATGGAGACGGTCTCTTACGATATGGCACAGAGACGCTACATCCGCCCGATTGCAGGCACGCGGGAACAGCTCGACGCGGAAGGGGACGAAAGGTTGCGCTGGGGCAAGTTCTTGATGGTCATCCGGGGTCCCCGGAGGGATGACACCGGACGACGGGGCAACGATTTGCGTCAGACCAAAAGCCCCGATGCCGGCGGGGGTCGGTCCCCGGTTTATTTCCAGGCACCCTGGCCTCGGGAAGATGCTCGCAGGTATCGAATGCTGATGTTCGTCCCCGATGGATTTGGGCTGCGAATACTGGAGTATGCCCGCGATCTGACCACCATTGCCGCAGATTCGCTGTCGGGCACATGGCTGTTGGACGATGGCCATATGAACGGCACCTACATGGATCCCAAAAACGCGTTCCTCGGCATTCCTACCAAATTGCAGATGACCTGGAATGTAGGCCGGACGGCCACGCGAGGTTCTGGCGTGACTGCTGAAATCGGAAAAGTGGACATCGTTTATGACAAGCCCCTGGTGTTTGCCACCTTCGACGACAGCAAAGAGACGCGATTTTTCAACAGCCGGGCGACCTACACCCTTGTGAACGGGGTGCCCACGCTTCTGAGTCCGTTGAAAGGATCGTCTCCAGACAACATGTCAATCACCCAGGTGAACCCCTCGGATGTGCAGTTTTCCAAGTCCGGCGATATTCTGACTGTCAACCTGAATCAGGGTGGGCAGTCATATACGCTGACCTACAAACAGGTGCCCAAGATCCCTCAGGAACTGCCCGGATTTGGAGACGGCAGCATTGTGGTGGAGCCGGTGCCCGTACAGCAGTTCTAACCAGATTTGAATAGATGTTTGACCGGGAGCCGTCCATTGGCTCCCGGTTTTTTTGTTTGTTCTACTTGACAGGGAATCGGGCGGGTGCATACATTCAGGGGACTTCACCTTCTCCCCTTCGTCTTATGGAACGAAGGGGGAACTCGCGCACTTCGTTTTTCGGGCCAATACGATGTCACCATGGATCAAATTTTCTGTTGCAATTGTGATGCTGGCCGTTCTGATTGCGGGCGGAGCAGTGGGGTATACGGTGATTGAGCCGGATTATACGCTGAGCGATGGGTTGTATATGACGGTGATTACGATTACGACCGTCGGATACGGCGAGGTGCACCGGCTTTCTGAAAAAGGCAGGCATTTTACGATTGTCCTGCTGTTTTTTAGTGTGTTGATCGCGGGATATTCGGTCACCACTTTAATCGGGTTTATTGTGGAGGGTCATATTCTCCAATTGATGCGGGGGCGTCGTATGGAACGCAAGATTGCCAGGTTAACCGATCACTATATTATCTGTGGGTGCGGTGTGGTGGGCAAAGAGGTGGCGATGGAGTTTAAGGAGGCGGGGGTGCCATTTCTGATTATCGAGATGGATCCCGAGCACTCTGAGCTGGGCAAAGATGAGTCCATTTTGTTTTTGGAGGGCAATGCAGAAGATGATGAAACCTTGCTGGAAGCAGGCATTCAACAGGCAAAGGGGTTGGTGGCAGCGCTCCGACAGGATGAGACCAACGTCTTTGTGGTGCTCACGGCCCGACAGTTGAATCCGGATATACAGATTGTGGCCCGGGCAGCAGAAGAACGTACGGTTGGCAAGCTGCTGCGGGCAGGTGCCAACCGGGTGATTTCGCCCTATCAAATTGCGGGTCGGCGGATTGCATCGGTGATTTTGCGGCCTTCGGTCGTAGATTTTCTGGATGTGGTGGTCGAAGGGGGAGATGTGACCATGCGGATGGAGGAAGTGGTGGTGGGGGCCGGTTCGCCCATGGTGGGAAAGGCGTTGCGGGAGTCGGGCATCGGGCAGAAAACGCAGGCGATTATTCTGGGCATTTTAGGGCCCGATGGCAAAACCCGAACCCGGGGGTCGGAAATGGCCACCCTGGCTTCGGTGGTGCTTCAGGAAGGCGATGTGTTAATTTTTCTGGGGAGTGAAGATCAGTTGCAAAGTTTGAAGGCATTTGTCGAAGGTCAGGTTGCCGCATGAAAGATGCGACCTGGCGATCTATTCTGGTTGTTGCAGGCATTTTGATCGAGGTGTGTCTGATCGGTATCTTGCTGCTGGGCGATTTGAGGCAGCAGGTGCCGGTTTTTTGTGTCCTGTTTGGTCTGGCCACTGGAATGTATATCCTGTCCATTTTTAGGTGCATCCATCTGCCTTTGTGGCTTATTGTGTTGTTTGGCCTGGTGTTCCGGGCAACGTTGATGCCAATGCCCCCTTCGTTGTCGGACGATCATTTTCGATATGTTTGGGACGGTCGTGTTCAGGCGGCGGGTTTGAACCCTTATGTGCATGCCCCCGATTCCGAGGTTTTGGCCCATCTGAGGGAGGAGGCGATTTATCCACATATCAACCATGCCGAACTGCCGACGATTTATCCACCCCTGGCACAATTGGCGTTTCGGGCAGGCTACTGGATTTCTCCTTCTATCTGGGGGATCAAAGCCCTGCTGCTGGGCTTTGATTTGCTGACGGCCTGGTTTCTTGTGGGCTTGATCCGGATGTATGACCAGCATAAGGAGCAGGTGTTGATTTATCTGTGGAACCCACTCCTGGTGCTGGAGGTGGCCGGCAATAGCCATGTGGATATGCTCGGGGTTTCGTTTATGGTTTTTGGCCTGGTCTACCTTTCGATGAACGGGTTTGGACGGGCAGCCGGGGCATTTGCACTGTCGTTTTTGAGCAAATATTTCGTGATTTGTCTGGTGCCTGTATTCTGGCGGTGGATCTGTTCCCGGGGGCACGATGATTCCCATTTGGGGCGGGCACTTTCTCTGTTTCGGGTGAAGAAGGCATGGCCGATGGGGGTATTTTTCGGGCTGGTAGGGCTCGGATATTGGCTCTATCTGGATGCGGGGGATCGGGTGATTGGGAGTCTGGGGGTTTATGCCAAAGATTGGGAGTTCAATGCGCCGGTTTTTGATGGGCTTCGGAAACTGACCGGAAGTGGAGAGGCGGCCCGTCTGGTGATTCTGGGTATTTTTGGCACGGCTGTGGTGGGTTTGACGTTGAGCTGGTTGCCGCCGATCCGAGCGGGATATTTGCTGGTGGGATTGTTTGTCTTGTTGAGTCCCACGCTCCACCCCTGGTATTTGATCTGGATGGTGCCGTTTCTGGTGTTTTATCGCAATCTCGCCTGGATCGTGTTCACCAGTCTGGTTGTGCTTTCCTACCATGTCGTCATTCGATACGCGGCAGAAGGGGTTTGGCAAGAGGCGATGTGGGTGCGGTGGGTCGAATATGGCGGGTTGGCAGCTATCAGCGGGGCGACCTATGTGTGGAGTCGCTTCAAGGCCCGGCGTCATGAGGAGGCACATTAGATGTCTAACGCCGGCCCGGTTGTACGGACTCTGTTTTTGCTGTTTACGCTTTCAGGGTTTAGCGGCCTGATTTACGAATCGATCTGGTCCCACTACCTCCAGCTTATTTTAGGACACGCGGCCTATGCACAGACGCTGGTGCTGGCGATTTTTATGGGGGGGATGACGCTCGGCGCAGGGCTGGCGAGTCGCTATTCGGAGCGTTGCAAAACTCCTTTGATATTTTATGCCTGGGTGGAGGGCGGAGTCGGTCTGATGGCGCTGGCTTTTCACACTGTTTTTGTGTTCACACTGGACACGCTTTACGAGCATCTGATTCCCGCGCTGGGGACACCCGTCCTCATTCATCTGGTGAAATGGGGGATTGCCTCGGTCCTGATTTTGCCACAGTCCATTCTGCTTGGCACGACGTTCCCCTTGATGAGTGCGGGGATGATTCGTTTGCACCGCCATAGGACCGGAGCTACACTGGGCTTGCTTTATTTTGCCAATAGTATTGGCGCTGCGGTTGGCGTGTTGGTCAGTGGGTTTGTGCTGATTCCGAGGGTTGGATTGCCCGGCACGATTTTTGTCGTGGGGATTTTGAATCTTCTGGTCGCGCTTGTGACGTGGGGCTTGGTGTGGAAAAGAGAGGCTGCTTCTGTTTTTTCTGAGGGGAAGCAGGTTCAAAAGAGGCCGGACCGTGTCGTCGGGGTCTTTTTATTTTCTGCACTGCTTACCGGAACCGCTTCTTTCTGTTATGAAATTGGCTGGATTCGGATGCTCAGTCTGGTGCTGAGTTCCACGACACAGGCGTTCGAATTGATGCTCAGCGCTTTTATTAGCGGACTGGCGCTGGGCGGGCTCTGGATTCGGCGTCGGCTGGACGGGATTGCAACCCCGTTGCGCTATGCCGGGCATGTTCAGATTGGAATGGGGGTGTTGGCCTTGCTCACGCTTCCGTTATACAGTTGGACGTTTGATGCAATGGCTTTTCTGCTGGGTAGTTTGAGCCGAACCGATGGGGGGTATTTTCTGTTCAACCTGGGCAGCCACGCCATTGCACTGGGGGTAATGTTACCGGCTACTTTTATGGCCGGGATGACCCTGCCGTTGTTTACCTATGGGCTTTTAAAACATGGGTATGGAGAAGCGAGTATCGGGCAGGTGTATGCGGCCAATACCGTGGGTGCAATTGTGGGTATTCTTTTGGCCACACACCTGGTGATGCCTGTGATGGGGGTGCAGGGGCTGGTGCATCTGGGGGCGTTTGTGGATATTGCGCTGGGGATCGGGCTGTTGGTCTATTCCCTGGCGCATATAAAAAAATGGGAGTTGGGAGTAGGGCTTGGAGGGGTTGTGCTGGTGGGGGTGATGTTTGGGGTGGTGTTGGATCCTTTGAAAATGGCTTCCGGGGTGTATCGGTACGGGACGAGCAGACTTCCCGACGACAGTGAAGTGATCTACCATCGGGATGGGAAAACGGCAACGGTTCACCTGGTGCGGAACCGAATTGGCAATCTTGGGATCAGTACCAACGGCAAGCTGGAAGCTTCGGTAAATCCTCCGGGCTATCATGTGCCTGCTCAAGATGAGATTACCATGGTCATGGCGGCTGCATTGCCGCTGGCGTTGCACCCGGGTGCAAAAAGGGCGGCCAATATCGGGATGGGGTCCGGGATGACGGCCCATGCGCTTTTGGGGACGACTACTTTACAGCGTGTGGATACGGTTGAAATCGAAGCGGCGGTGGTAGAGGCTGCCCGGAGATTTGGTCCTTTTGTCGAGCGGGTGTATACCGATGGGCGAAGCCACATCCATATTGACGATGCCAAGGCTTTTTTTTCGAACCAACAGGTGCGCTACGATATCATTATTTCCGAGCCTTCCGATCCCTGGGTCAGCGGGGTGGCGGGGCTTTTTTCCCGGGAGTTTTACGGCCATATCAAACGGTATTTGCAGGAAGACGGGTTGCTGGTGCAGTGGCTCAACCTGTATGAAACCAATCTGGATCTGGTTTCCTCTGTGTTTCAGGCCCTGTCTTCGCAGTTTCCGAATTATGTGGTTTTTAATACCAGCGACTCCAATTTGTTGATTGTGGCGAGTGTGGGAAGAGATCTGGAGAAGCTAGATCCGTGGATCTTTCGCCAGGATCTGCTCCGTCGGGATATGGAGCGGGTTGGCCTCACCGGGCTTCAAGACCTGGCGGTGCGCCGAATGGGTTCCAGGGCGCTTTTGCAGCCACTTTTTGACTCGTTCGACGTTCCGGCCAACTCCGATTATTTCCCTTATTTGAGCTCTCATGCGCCCCGGAGCCGTTTCTTAAATGAAGATGCAGGCGATCTGTCCTGGATGCATCTGGCTCCGGTTCCAGTACTTGAAATGCTGGGAGGAGGCGATAGGGCTCGAACGCATACGTACTCGACATATTTTTCGCAATCCAATTCAGAACAGGTTGCCAGGCAACTTTTGGAACTGGTGCGATCCGGCACGGTGTCGGGGCAGGGCCGTGTGACCGAGAAGCTGTATTATTCTTTGCGGGTTCTGAACCATGAATTACGGAATTGTTCCCAACAGATGCCGGACGAACGGGTTGTGCGCGAAAGTCTCCATCTGCTGGCCATCCATACCAATCCGTATCTTTCGCCAGAAGATTTGGGCCCGATGTGGGATCACCTGAAGGAACGGCCCTGTTATGCCAAACTTTCGGCACAAACCCAAACCTGGTTTGCGCTGCATCGGGCCGTCGCCCAACGGGATGGCGGGGCGATGACAGATCTGTCAAGTCAGTTGATCGAAGGGACGGTCCGGGGGCGACCCGAACAAGTGGAATATCTCCTGGGGGCCGGTCTGGTCGGTGCGTTTTCGGAGGGAGGGGCTGCGAAGGCCCGGTTATTCTGGGCAAAATTTGGCAGGTTGACCGATGGGTTCGAAACAGCCCCCCCGTTTTATTTTGAGTTGTTGGTTTCTTTGCTCTAAGGGCCCTTTCGGAAGGGGAAATAAAAGATAGGAGGGTTTTGGCGTTCTGTTTTTTATAAGCCCAACACACGGTAGTTTTTGTAATTAAGCCTCAAAGATCTTGACTCAAAAAAGCGAATGGTTTAAATTCTTTCTTTGTGTTTATCGCTTTGCTCATAGATGTATATCTTGTGAGGTTCTGGGCGATTCGGTGCGTCTCAGCGATAAAAAAAAAGGGAACTATGAGGGATTTGAGGCGTCATTTTTTTTGGTTGGTTGTTCAGATTATAGGGAGAATTTGGCATTATGAGGAGAAAACGATTTTGGATTTTAGCCGTTTTTCTGGCCGTCGGTTGTGGGGGGCCTTCTGCAGATTCCCTGTTCGAAAAGGGGGAACAGGCGACACACGAGTTGAAGACCTACCCTCAGGCCGAGCAGTATTTGGTCGAATTTTTGACCCGCTTCCCGGAAGAACCCCGGGCAGATATCGCCCTTCAGGCACTCGCCCGTGTGCTGATGAATCAGAGCAAGTGGGGAGAGACGATTGCCCGGTATCAGGAATTGCTTCACCGGTTTCCAGAGAGTCGCTATTGCGCACAGTCACAGTTTATGATTGGCTATATCTACGATCAATCGGGAGAACATCAAAAGGCAAGATCTGCCTATCAAAAGGTGATTCGGCAATATCCGCAGTCCGATTTGGTCGACGATGCCCAGATTTCTATCGAAAATATGGGCAAGACGCCCGAGCGATGGTTGTTTCCAGATTCCACGTCGGCCCATGCCGGTTAGTGGGTGGGTGATCGGAGAGCAGGACAACATCTGCAACGATGTTTCTTCCTCCCTGTTTTTTTGGGCTGTTCCGAATATTTATGTTGACGGGTTGAGGCTAGGATGGTAGGACAGGATATTCAGGTCATTAATGAAAAAGTTGCTCAATCCAGCGTCTTTGTCGAGCGGTTGATGGGCGAGGTCGGGAAGGTGATTGTGGGGCAGGAGGTGATGGTGGAAAGGCTCTTGATCGGGCTCCTGGCCAACGGACACGTCTTGCTGGAGGGGGTTCCCGGATTGGCCAAGACCCTTGCGATTAATTCGTTTGCCCGGGCGGTGCAGGCGTCGTTCAAACGCATTCAGTTTACCCCCGACTTGTTGCCTGCCGATTTGATCGGGACGATGGTTTACCGGCCGGAAACCGGTGAATTTGTGGTCCAGAAGGGTCCGATTTTTGCCCAGCTGGTCCTGGCCGACGAGGTGAACCGGGCGCCTGCCAAGGTGCAAAGCGCGATGCTCGAAGCCATGCAGGAACGGCAGGTGACCATTGGCAACGAGACGTT
>JAPUJS010000193.1 GCA_027296045.1 bacterium
CATCCCGACCCGGGAAACTGCCGAAAGGGACCTCTTGCTGGGTCAAGTCCTGTTAAGCCTCCAGGAAACCCTGCAGGATTCGACGACGGTAATAGCAGTCGCTCCCGATCTCCGGGTCCTTGCCGACGGCCTGGAGACCCAACCGCTTCAGACGGCGGTAACGATCGTCCGAATCGCGCCCCCTCTCACAGGCGATTTTGACAACAATGGATCTGTCGACTTTCAGGATTTTCTGCTATTCGCCAGCGCCTTCGGCAAAACCGATTCCAAATTTGACCTGGACGGTGATGGCGCAGTTGCATTCCCGGACTTCCTGATCTTTGCCACGGCGTTCGGTCAGACCACCGAAAGGAAAGAATGATCGTGGACAAGGCGCTTCACAACCTGAATTTGATCTATCAAAAGGGAAAAAGCCGTGCACAATCCAATACAAGCATTTAAAACCCATTGGAACCAGGCAAGAACCGAAAACGATCCAAATACGAACTTTTGCACCCTCACAACCGTATCGGAAACAGGCGATCCCTCCGCCCGCATCCTCGTATTGCGAGAGGTCACTGAAGATGCGTTTAGCGTATTCATCAGCGGTACGAGCCCCAAATGGGATCATCTACACCAATCTCCAACCGCCGAACTGCTGACATTCTGGCCCACCCTGATGATCCAGTATCGGGTGCGTGGAACCGTTGGTGAAATCGCCGCCGAAGATCTCAAGCAAAACTGGCTCAAAAAACCCTACGCGTCCAAACTCCTGGATCACTACTACGAAAAATTCCATGCCCAGAGCAGTATCATCAGCTCCAGGGAAGAACTCCTCCAGGGCATCGAACAGCTCAAACAAGAATATCCGGAAGCAGAACAGATCCCGTTTCCGGAAAGTGCCAAAGGCATTTGCCTCAAAGCCACGCACATCGAAGCCTGGCAAGAATCGCCCGGAGATCGACTTCACGAACGCTATCTCTATACCCTAAAAGAGAGCCAGTGGTCCCAACAGGTGCTCGTTCCGTAGCAGCTCCCTATCCCTTTTCCACACGCGCGGAAAATTAGTTGGGATCTAAAATCAACCCTTTATCCAGTCTTTAATCACCTAAACGTAATTCACCCCACACCAGAGTCCTGGAATCGGAAACACCTTTCGGAGCACCTCCCCGGCCTGCCCGCCAGCATCCAGCAATCGGGCTTCCGCATCATCCAGTGTGCCAAAAATAATCTGCGCAGCCGTCCCCCGGTTCTCCGCCACAACCCGGTCGCCACCATACCCGAATATCATTTGGTCGCCCTGTTCCTCAAACACCAATCCTTTCGCGGCCTCTCCCAACACCTCTTCAAAATAAGGTCGCATCCGCTCCATCAACTGCGCGAAGTGGATCACCAGCATCGTCCCCGATGTTGAAACCGGTTTGCCCTCCAGCCCTCGTTCCCGCAACACATCCCCAAACAACCGGTCGTGTCCCATCACGTGAAGGTCCATCCCTTGCAGTCCCTGATCCTTCACCAGCCTGCCCAGGGCCCCTGCCAGACAAACCCGATCTCCCGCAAAGTCCAGCACCCGCACCCGACCATCGTCACCTTCGCCTGGAACTTGAAGCACCACGAAACTCCGTAAATGCCCGCCGTCCTTCACCAGAAACGTCCGGGCAGGCCGGTTCATCGCCCACCCATCAATCATCTGCGCATAATCTGCAGGCGGCCGGACCCATCGCACAGGTTCAAACCGGTACACCCGCATCAAATCCGCAATATCCGCCTCCGAAGCCGCTGTCACCTCCAGCCCGTCGTCAAATGTATTTGCCTGGTCTGCCTGGATTTCAAACGCCCAGTCCTTTCCAATATACCGGCACCCCAGCCGGTGATACATCTTTCGATATCCCGAAACCAGAATGATATCCACCCCGTCCTCCCGGCACACCCGCATCGTATCTTCAAACAGCGCCGTAGCATACCCGTGTCCCCGTTGCGACTCATAGGTCGCCACGCCCCCAAGCGACGCCACGCTGATGGGACATCCGTAAATCACCGCCTGCCGCCGAATGGTCCCGATATGCGACACCACCTCTCCATCTTTCACCACCACGCGCAAATTGCCCGCATTTTCCGGCGTAAAAACGTGCGGTTGTCTTTCGAACAGACCTGGGAAAAACACATCGCTGATCAATCGATCCAAACTATCGAACTCATCCAGGTGTACACTTCGGATCCCGTCCTCCCAGGACGGTTCAAACTCCCTTGGCATAAAAATCTCCTTCGAGCGAAAGCAGGACATCTTTCCAAGATGCTCCGGCTAAAAATCAAGCCATCAAACACCGGTCAAACATCGCCAACGATTTCCGTCCGCTAAACTCGTGCCCGCCCAAAAACCGGTCCTTCTCCAGACAATCGCGGGCCCCCGACGCTCGATAGATCCGTGACAGGTGTCGAAATGCCCGCTCGGCATCCTCAATCCGAAACCCCCGGTCCTCCTCTCCCATTTCCGCCACCAGAGGACGGGGCGCGATCAGACCCGCCACATCGGCAATATCACCCATGGTCAACAACCCCGGCATATATTGGGCACCACAAAAATTCGCCCGGCCCGGCATTGCCCCGTTACGGATGGTACTGATATACCCGCTGATACAGGCACATTGAATCCGCCGATCCAGAGCAGCCAGATAAGCCGTCATCGTCCCGCCAAACGACACCCCCAGACAACCGATTCGCCGGGGGTCCACTTCTTTCCGAGACTGCAAATAATCCAGCGTTCGAAACCCATCCCAAATCTGTAAGGCCAAGAAATAATACCCCCGATATCCCTCGGCCATAAAATTCACATTGCACTTATCCCGTCTTTCCCGCACCCAGTCCTCTGGACTCATCCGCTCCCCAAACCCCCGCCAATCCGGTGCCACCACCACATAACCCCGCTCTACCAGTTGCACGGCCAGTTGCTTCTGATAATCCGTATGCGGCTTTCCATCTCCATCCAGCCCCACCAACGGATTTTTGCCAATCCCGTGCCCGTGGGCCGCCAGCACCCCGGGCCGTTTCTCGCCCCGTTTCAGCCCCTTGGGCACCAGTACATATGCCGGCACACTGGCAAACCGCTCGGTATCGTACACCACTTTTTCACGCACATACGTCCCCATATCTTCCTGTTCCAATACCTCCGACCGCAAAGACACTTGCTCCGGCATCGGTCCCAATCTCTTGACTAGTTGCGCTCGAAATTGCCTGCGCCAGGCCCGCCAATCATCGACAGATTTTCCATCAAACACCAGCGCGCCACGATTGGCCCGCATCCAGGCCTGCACCGTCTCATAAGGCGACAAATACCGCTTCCTTTTAGCCATATGACCTACCCCCACTTGAGTTTGAACAGTTACAGCAATCCGAATTCCCACAACAAACACGCAATAGCAAACACCCCATACACCAGCGACGCAATTGTCATCATCACCGTGCACCCAATCTTCGGCCGGGCCGCCTTTGGCAAATAGCGAAGGTTGATATACAACATCAGTGGCACATAAATGGCCATCGCAAACCCGCCCATATAAGCCGCGTTAAACAAAAACCCCAGTTCACTCACCCCATAGCTCTCCATCACAGCCGTAATCACACACCCGGCCACAATCCACACCGCCGCCACCAGCAAATACCACCAGCTCAAATCCCGCTTCTGTGCGCCCTTAAAATTCGTATACACAATATCGGCAATCGACCGGGATACGCCGTCCACCAGTGCCAGTTGGGTGCCAAACAAAGTCGCTAACCCGACCAGCAAAAAAATCACGCGTCCTGTCTCACCCCACACCTCGGCCAGAACCTGTGCTTCATCCCAGATCAGTGTGCCCGGAGAAGGAATAATGCCCTTTGGATGGAGTACAGCCAGAGAACCAAAAATAAACAAAATCATGGTCACCGAATTCAAAAGCCAGAAAAACAGCATCTGGTCTTTCTTGATATAATCCCACCAGTCCTGAAACCGGCTGATATTTTCTTCCGTCTCCTCAAACTGAAACCCCGTCGAAGGAATGGCCTCCACCCGACCGCGCAACGGGTTCTGCATCGAAGGCACGTGTGCCCCCATTCCAATATGCTTATCCCGCAAATAAAACGTATAAAACAAATTTGCCGTCCCGCCTGCCCCTGCAAATACAATGGCAATGAACAACGCCTTCACCGACATTCCCGGCTCTTTATATCCTACATTAAGAATCCCTTTCCCCAGATCCATCCACGTCTCGGCCGACCCCACAGCAAAAGCTACGATAAGCAACCCCACCGTCACCACAACCACCATCAACTCCACCGCCCGTTCCATCGACTGGTAAATCAGCTTGGGTCCAAACAAAATCAACGCCACACCCGCAAATGTCACCACCGTCCAGACCGTGTCCGACCCCCATCCTTCAGGACCTACCAGCAATGCCTTCAAAGCCAACCCGGAAGCACGACCCCATCCAGGCGCGATCCAGGAAAAAACCGTAATGAAAATAAAAAGCGGGGCAAACCCACGCCACACCCGAACAAACCCGGTATACACCGTTTCCCCGGTGGCAATGGTCCAGCGCCCCACTTCAAAATTGATCCACATCTGCAAAAACACACCCATCACCGCCGCCCACACCATACTCGCACCATACTTTGCCACCACCAGGGGCCACACGATAATTTCTCCAGCCCCAATCGACAACCCCACCAGCACAGCACCCGGCCCGGCCATCTGCCAGAATCCCAGCTTGCGCTCGGGCATCGTCCGTGTTTCAAAGTCCTTCAACGGTTCGTACATAATTCCCTCCCTGTATGCACTACATCTATAAAACGCTTAGCACAACCACAATCAGATTATCCGTCTGAGGCGCATCCCCCACAAACGAAGCCACATCCGGAACCACGGCATCACGCACCCCTTCTACAGACAAACCCTCTCGACCACACTTCAACCTCAAGGATTTCGTACATCAAAAAAGCACACCACAGAGTCCGAGATGTGCTCTTGTACCAATTTCTGCCAGTCCGCCCGCCCGGATTCCCGCGTAATTAACGGTCCGGTACCGGCAGTGTCAAGCAGATCTCTACACCTACAACCTCAGCTTGCGCACCACCCGTCTGGCAAGCGACAGATACGTCGTCAGCTTCCCGCCAAACACGTGCAACAGCTGTGTGTCTCCCTTTCGATGCAAATCCAGCTTGTACTCCCGCGACAAATTCGTCGGATCTTTCCGACTCGCCACCAGCGGCCGAATCCCGATCACCGCGTCCTTCACATCCGCCCGCTGAATCTGCGACTCCGGCTTCAAATACCGGTTCACTTCGTCCATCAAATACACAATATCTTCTTCTCGGACCGTTACCGCGTCAATCGCGTCTTCTTCCTCCCGCTCGGTGGTCCCGATCATGGTCTGGTTGTTCTCGGGCTCGGGAAGAATAAAAAAAATACGCTTTCTACTCGCCTGTAAAAACATCGGCTCCGGCGTCAACAATCCCTTCAAAAAAATATGAACCCCGCTGATCTTCCGAACCTGATATCGAGCTGGAAACCCCAGTTGCGTTACCACTTCATCGATCCAGGGGCCCGTGGCATTCACCAGCGTCCGACACCCATAGGTCTCCCCACCCGCACGAACCCGAAAACCTTCCGCATCCCAATCCACCTCCTGAACAGCCGTCCGTTCCAAAAACGTCCCCCCAAGCCCCTGTGTTTCCTCTGCCACCCGTTTTGTCAATGCCCGATCATTGGTCTTCCCGTCGTAATATTTCAACACTGCCCGAATGCCTTCGTATTTCAGCAGCGAGAATTGATCCCGAAACTCCCCCATCGGAACTTTACTCGACCGTTTGGGGTTTCTTCTGCCGGCCAGCAAATCATACAATTTAATCCCCGCCCAGAGCTTCCACACCGGTCGGGGGCTGGTTTGATAAATCGGCAAATAAAACGGCTGCAAAAACACCAGATCGGGATAGGTCTCCAACAATTCCTGCCGGTCGTGCAGGGCCTCATACACCAGCCCGAACCGAAACGTCTCCAGATAGCGCAATCCCCCGTGGATCAATCGCGACGACTTGGAAGAAGTGCCACCACCAATCTCCCCCTTATCCAGCACCAGCACCCGGTGCCCCCGCTTGCACAAGGCTTGGGCAATCCCACACCCGTTGATCCCGGCACCGATTACAATCGCATCGTATATGATTTCCGTCTCATTCATAGTGGCCC
>JAPUJS010000194.1 GCA_027296045.1 bacterium
CGCCCTGGACGAAGCCACCCTCGAAAACGGCTGTATGCAATACATCTCGGGCTCACACCGTCACGGCATCTTCGACATCTGCCACGACCCCGACCGGCCCGTCCACCACATCCCCGATACCGACAATATCTCCCTGCCCGAACCCACCGCCTGTCCTGTGCCCGCCGGGTCCGTCATCTTTCACCACGGTTGCAGCCTGCACACCAGCAGCGTCAACCATACCGATACCTGGCGCAAAGCCCTGATTCTGCATTACAGCACCTCAGAAGCTCGATCCGAGAGAGAACCTCTAAACGACCAGGTCTCTCTTGAAATGGATTAAAGACAAAATCATTCCAAAACTCTGCCCTCCTTTCCCCAGGACAACACCCTTTGGACACAACCGGCAAACACCCCGTCGACTGGGTCAACCCCCTCATTGACACGGCCAATCGCCGCTTCTTTTTTTTTAGTTCCGCCTGCCGCCCCTTCGGTTTGGTCAACCTCAGTCCCGACACCGTCCAGGGCGGCACCTGGGAAGCCGGTTAGCGCTACACCGAAGAAACCATCTGCTGGTTCATCCCATCCGCACCTTGAGCTTGTACTCAACACAAGGTATTCCCACATGAACCGTCCCTGTAAGACCTTTTTCATACTTCTCTGTGCCATTCTTTTGCCTATCATGCTGGACGCCCATAAATACCACCGGGCCGCAATTGACGCAACGCCTTCCGTTATCCCTGACCGCATAATACGAACCTTCAACGGCGATCCGGCAACCACCCTCACCCTCACCTGGCGCACCAGCACCGAGGTCCTCGCCTCAGAGGGCGAATTTGCCCTTGCAGACGCCTCACCCAACTTTGTTTTCCGACGGATTAAAGTACCTGCCAAAACCGAAGCCTTTCAGCATAAAAGAAACAAAGCCCATTTCCACTCTGTCACCTTCAGGGGTCTCAAACCCAACACCCTTTACGCCTACCGTGTTGGCAGCGGGAAGGTCTGGAGCGAATGGTTCCAGGCCCGCACCGCACACGCTCAACCCGCACCCTTCACCTTCATCTATTTCGGCGACTCCCAGAACAACCTGCTCGCCCTCTGGTCCCGCGTCATCCGAACCTCTTACGCCGACGCACCCCATGCGGATTTTATCATCCACGCCGGAGACCTCATTCAAGACCCCAATTTGGACAGCGACTGGGCCGAATGGTCAGAAGCTGGAGGCTTCATCCACGCCCAGATTCCTGCGATTCCCACCCCTGGCAACCACGAATACAACGATGGCAATCGCCTTTCGCAACACTGGCGCCCTCACTTCACCCTCCCCGAAAACGGACCCAAGGGCCTGGAAGAGACCGTCTATTATGTCGATTATCAGGGCGCTCGCATCATCTCGCTCAACTCCAATGATGTTGCAAAGCCCAAAGATCAGGTACCCTGGCTTGAAAACGTGCTGCAAAATAACCCCCACCGCTGGACTTTTGTCACCTTTCACCATCCCATTTTTGCAACTCGAGAAGACCATGACTACAAAAGCTTACGCAAAGCCTGGAAACCGCTCTTCGACAAATACGCCGTTGACCTAGTCCTCCAGGGCCACGACCATAGCTACGGCCGGGGTGACAACATCGCACGCGGCCTGAACGTGCGAGAACACGACGTGGGCACCATCTACGTCGTCTCTGTCAGCGGTCCCAAAATGTATGAACTCACCGACGATCGCTGGATGACTCGAGCCGCCGTAAACACCCAGCTCTACCAGATCATCACGGTGGAAGACGACACCCTTCACTACCGTGCGATCATGGCCACAGGTGAGCTTTACGATGCCTTCGACCTTATCAAACAGGATGGCAAGCCCAACCGACTCATCGAACGGATTCCAGAAGGTACGCCGGAGCGAACCGAAGACAATACCCTGAGCAAACCCAGACGCAAAGACATGAAACTCTATTGACCGGCATTCAAGAGAAGATCGGCCGTTGTGCCACCGCCCAAAATAGAAAGGGGCAAGGGAGTGTAAGCATCTCCCTTGCCCCTTTCTATCTGCTAAATATCCTCTTCACTCTGGTTTCTTGTCGGCAAACCAACGGCGCCAGGCATCTGCCTGTTCTGAAAGCCGCTGGCCCGTAATCGCTCTCAACGCCCGCCACGCAAACGTTCGAACACCGCGATCCTGGTCTTCCAGAGCATCGATTAAAGCTTCTATTGCACCCGGACGTTTCAACCGGCCCAGGGCGATCGTGGCCATCCTTCGCACCTTAATCGGATCGTTTTTCAGTTGCAAAACAAGGGGTCCGATGGCCCGATCGCTATTGGAAGCGCCCAGGGTCTCTATGACCAAAATGCGCGTCTCCTCTGTCGACTGAGACAGCATGTGGGCAAGTGCATCAACGGCCAGATTCTGGAGCCGTTTAGACACGACGCCGTCCAGGGCTGCCCGGCGAACGGCCCCATCCTCATCGCGAAGGGCGGCAACAATCGCTTCCTCGATCCGGGCACCTTCCATCTTGACCAGTGCCCGCACCGCCTCACGCCTCACGTCCGGGACAGCAACCTCAGACGCTTCGATCAAATCAGGGCCGGCGGCCTGAAGTGGAGACCTGCGAAGCCCGACTGCCGCCAGCCTCTGGATTTCTGCATCCGGATCGCCCAGCCGGTCGCGCAACACCACCGCCACCTCTTCTCCCCCAATATTCGACAGCCCCCAGGTCGCCCAACGGCGTATCTCGGAAGATACATCACGGCTCAGGCCCTTCAGGGGATCGAAACATGCCTGCGCCCCGATTCTGGCCAGGGCCTCTGTGGCCGCCTCCCGAACGGACGGATCGGCGCTGTTTACAAAAGGCACAATCGGCTCGACGGCCTTCATCTGGCCGGTCAACCCGAGTGCGCGGATGGCCTCAACATCTCCTGAAGGCGCCAACGCCGTAATGAGCCCCTCTACACCACTCGCCTCCTTGAACAGGCGCAGGGCATCCACTTGACGGCCGTTTACATCGTAAACCTCCAGGTCGAGCCGGGATCCCACCACCCTCAAAATGCAGTAATGATGGAGGCTTTCGGAAACCGCCGTCCACGCACTGCGATCCACATCGTAGAGCACAGCGCCACCCCCACCACTCACCAAATGCACGATGCCATCATCCGACCGCTGTCCGCCCCAAAGCGGCCAGGTGCGTTCGTAGCAATGATCGTGTCCCGTCAGAATCATGTCGATCCCGAATCGCTCGAAAATCGGCATCAATATCTTGCGGAGGCGCAAATTGCTCTTGTGGACCCCGCTGCTGTAGAGCGGGTGGTGTAAGACGGCAAACTTCCACCTCGCCTTCGAAGCGGCCAGGTCCTGCTCCAGCCAGCGCCGCTGTTCGGTCCCTTCGGCCAGGTCTCCGAATTGGGGATTGGAATCGAGCACGACAAAGTGCGCGTGGCCGTAATCAAACGAATACCAGGCCTCCGGCCGCTGGCTCGACCCGTTGGGAGGCACTTCGAAATAGGCATAGTAGGGCGCGGCATCATTTTCATGATTGCCGAGCGCCGGATACAGTGGGGCTTTCAACATAATAGGA
The DNA here is from genome assembly GCA_027296045.1 of bacterium. GTDB lineage: Bacteria > Latescibacterota > UBA2968 > UBA2968 > UBA2968 > JAPUJS01. Next base: position 3,549 of record JAPUJS010000194.1, read on the forward strand.
CGGACGGGTTCGAAAAACTGCGGCTCCCATTCCGTTACCTGCCTTCCGTCGTTCACGAAATCGCCCGTATGGAACACGAAGTCGAAGTCGTGCGAGATCATCTGCTCTGCCAGCCGGGCATGCATAGCAGGGTTTCCGCGACTATCCCCATACAATAGGAATGTCAGGGAGGTATCCCCCGGTGCGCTGGTTCGAAACGCCCCCGCTTCGCTGCTGACTCCCTCGGCGACCACCCGATATCGATATCGGGTTCCAGGCCGCAATCCGGTCAGACGAACCCTGGTTTCTCCTTCCGACACAATCGACGTGTCCTCGCCCGATTCGGTCCAAACGCGAACCCGGGCGGGAACCGCCGAGTTAAAGCCCCACATCACCGTAGCGGTCGAATCGGCCACATGCTGCGTATAAGGGCCACGGGAAAATGAAAGCCCTGCAACAAAGCTCCCATCGACCTGGCTGCCCCCGGACAAAGCCCGGTAGTAATAGGTCCGCCCCGGCCTGAGCCCGGCCAGCACAACCCGGTGGTCCGTCACAGAAGTCCGATCCTCAACCTGCGTACCAAGACGGGACGTCAACCCATATTCAACACGCGAGTCTCCCGGTTTCTCCGTCTGCCACACCACAACGACTTCGTTCGGACCGCGGCTCTCTACGAACGGACCGTCGATGATCTTCAGATCCGGTGCCCCACATCCCGCCCAGAAGACCGCCAGGCCAAGGACGATGGCTTTCAAACGTTCGACAGACATGCTCCGGTCCTCTCGACGCCTTCATTTTGGAACAAAAAGCTCACGACGATATCGGTGATATGTGCGTGAAAAGATTGGGAAATGCTGGGGCTAAAAGGCAGGGCCAATGGCTCGATCTACGAGCCTAGCCTGGGCAGGGAGAAATAAATCTCCGGCTCACCAAACTGCGCCTTCCGACGATCTACAGTCTGCAACACATGCTGGATTCGATTCCACAACGCGTCAATCTGATGCCGTTTGAGATACCGGCCAAGGGCTTTTTTCAGAGGTTTCTTCTCCAGTGTACGGAGCCGTCCAATCACTTCCCTTGGGAATCGGTACAGAGGCCGCATGGGTTTCTGATAGGTATTGAACGACAACGAATTATCGATAACAACAGGCGACCAATCGTTGGCGATCATAATGTTATGGGTGCCACGATCGATGTTGTAGATCAGGTAGTCGAACAGCCACACCGTATGGAACCAGTCTCTCAACTCGGTGCCCGAAGGAGGTCGGTGGCCGTGACCATAGCGGGGCATCACATCTTCAACCCACTCGCGAAGAGACCCCTTTTTCCCCTTCACCTTTCGCTCCACGATCACGGGCAGGAGATGGAGCCCGATCAATTTATCCAGTTCGTAAGCGGCGATTTCCGATTTATAGCTGTCCACATACTCCGGTGCTGTTTCCGAGCCGTAGGCCGTAGGCCCTTTCATGCGCAAGTCGATACTCTTGTAAATGGCATTCATCTGAACACCGTCGCGTTCCAGTTTCACTTTCCAGGGGTTGGAAACGCCTTCGCCCACTTCCTCCATCGAAACCACACGCGATTTCTTGAGAAAGGTCTCCTTTTCGGTGCGGGACATCTTTCCCACAGATTCCCCCTGAACAGATATGGGCAATACGACCATCGGTATGAGCAGAAGCTGCACGAGTTGCCGAATCATGGGTTGCCCTCCGGAATGAGTGCGAGGTATTCATAAAATCCGTCGAACTGATCCACAACATATGTCGCTTTACCTGTATAACGCATCTTCAAGAGAAGCGTGAAATCAAAAACCACACTATCCTTCAACAAATCGCTTTCCAGCGCCCGGCTCAGCGCCTCCAGAGCCGCATCCGCCTGCCTGTCATATGCAATCGCCTGGTCCTCCGCTTTCGCGACAGCAGAGACCATTGCCAGATCATTGGAAAGCATCAAACGCATCCGCAAATCGTTCGCGCTTTGCGCCTTCTTCAAAGCAGCATTTAAGGTCGCAATAGCCGCCTCCGGCTCGCCGCTCTTCCACTGCCCGATACCGATATTGCGCTGGGCAAGAAGCGCGGCATCCTCAAGCCCATTGGATGTATAAATTCGGTAAGCCCGCCCATAAAGCTGAGCGGCGGAGTCGTGCCCACCGCTGGATCCTTCCAACCAACCCACCCGGGCGGCACAATGGGCCAAAGTCAAGCTGTCGCCCTGGGCCTCACACGCGCGAATGAGTCCCTTGTATTTCACATATCCAGATTGTGCTCGGTCCCCTTGATTCGAACGCAACAGGAGTTCGAATTCGCAATGGAGAATCGCTTGATCTCCAAGCAGAGACCGGGCCGTCTCCATATGGGCAATCGCGTCGTCCGGTTCCGCATTTCCAAACTGGCGAGATCCGATATAGGCCGTGACCGCCCTTGCGACAGCCAGCTTCCCCAGCATCTCCTTGTCGCCCGCCGTCTCAAAGAAGCCCATGGCTCGATCCTGCCAACCCGTTGCTTCGTCGAGCCGGCCGTAAAACGCGTGAATTGCACCCAGATTTGCCGCCGCAACCCCCGTTCGTCTTCCCTCCTTCAGCGGCTCA
>JAPUJS010000195.1 GCA_027296045.1 bacterium
GCGTTGATGGTTGAACCGGCGGGATTGTTTGGCCAGCGGACGAGCATGGGGACGCGGGTGCAGGCGTCATACATAAAGGCGCCTTTCATGGTGAGTCCGTGGTCGCCGAGCATGTCGCCGTGGTCGGAGGTGAAGATGACGACGGTGTTGTCGGCAAAGCCGGTTTCTGCAAGGGTGTGGAGGACGCGGCCGACCTGTTCGTCGATGAGGGCGACGGCGGCGTGGTAGCCGATGCGTATTTCTTTGAGTTCTTCGAGGGAGGGGAAATCGCCTTTTTTGTCGTGTTCTTCGAAGTGGGCGATGGGGCGATTCTCGAAGGGTTCGCCCGGGTTGAAGACAGGTGGGAGGGCGTCGCCGTCGATGAGATCGCGGTATTCGAGCGGGTAGTTGTCGTAGGGGCTGTGGGGGTCGAAGACACTCATGCAGCAGAAGAAGGAGCGGTGTGTGCCTTGCATAGATTGGAGGTAGTCGATGGTCGCGTTGGCCGCCCAGGTGGTCATGTGGCCTTCTTTGGAGATGTGTCCAATGCCCCTTTTGGAGTTTGAGATCTGGTCTAAAATGTCGGGATGGTGAACCGCCAGCCAGCGCCAATAGGCGTTGTCGGCCCCGCGATAGCTTCTGGGGTCGGGGCACCAATCGTAGTGGTTGAAGCCGTCGTATCGGTGGCGGTTGTCGGTTTCGAAGATGTGACCGGCGACGTGGAGTTTGCCAAACAGGGCGGTGTCATAGCCTGCTTTGCGGAGGTGTTCGGGGAAGAGGACTTCGTCTTGAGGAAGGACGTCGTGAAGGGTGTGGACCCCGTGCCCGGTGACGTGTTTGCCGGTCCAGAGGCTGGCGCGGCTGGGCGTGCAAATGGTGCTGTTAACATAGCACTGGTTGTAGCGCACGCCTTCTTCGGCCAGGCGGTCCAGGTTCGGGGTGTGGACGCCAGGGGTGTTGTAACAGCCAAGCGAGTCCCAGCGTTGCTGATCGGTGAGGATAAAGAGGATGTTGGGTCGTGACATAATGATCAGGTGACTCCTGCTTCGGTGCGCGCTTTTTTGAGTGCTTGACAGCAGAACTCGGCGGCAGACCAGGGGTTGTAACTGTCCTGGCGGAAGATCTGGGCGCTGACTTCGACGGTGATGGGGATGTTTAAACCGGCGGAGGCAACGGCTTTGAAATAGGCGACGAGGTCCAGGGAGCCTTCACCGGGGAGCTGGAACTGGACTTTGCCGTCGATTCTGTGTCCGTCTTTGATGTGGGTGGCGACGGCGTAGGGAGCGCACAGGTCGATGCTGTGCTGGAGGTCAAAGCCGTCTACGTGGAAGTGGCTCATGTCGAAGTTGAGTTTGAGGGAGTCGTGGTTGGTCTGTTCCATGACCCAGGCGGATTTTTCGGGGGTATCGAAGATGTGGTTGACGTGGGGTTCGATGCCCAGGATGACGTTTTGTTGGGCGGATCGGTCGGCCAGTTCGGAGAGGCCGTCGCAGATCCATTGTTTTTCTTCGTCCCATGAGTTTTTGACGCCGCCGAGGGTGGTGACCACAATGGCCGGTTCCGTGCCAAAGTTGAGATCGCTGGCGAGAGTGCAGGCGGCGTCGAATTTTTCGAGCATGTCGGAACGAGCATCTCCCCGGGCGCAAACGGCCAGGCCGTTCATGAGGACGGGGGGTGGAAAGTCCTCTTGCTGAAGGGCGTCCACGAGTTTTTTTCGGGCGTCGCCGTCGAGTTTGTGAGGTGCAGTGGGCCAATCGTCGTTGATGTTGATTTCAATCGCTTCATAGCCGATTGCTTTGAGCCGGGACAAGGCGTCGAAAACATCTTCGTCTGGCATACCATAGGTGCCGTACCCGATTTTCATGAGAGACCCTCCCATTGGCCCCAGAGGTCGTGGGGCAAGTCGAACTGAATTTGTCTCAGATTTTTGAAGTTGAAGCGACTGACAAAGGCCATTCGAATGTCGCGCTGACAGTTGATTCCCGCCCGGTGGAGCATGTAATGGTGCCAGAAGACGACGGTTCCCGGGGGGCCGGCGCATTCAACGGGTTCGGGCAAGTCGGCCAGTTCGGGGATCTCGTTCCGGTTGATGTCCCAACCGGTGAGGAGGGAGTGGGTTTTGAAGTATTCGGCCACGCGCAGGTGGGTGCCGGGCCAGACGGTGAAGCCGCCGCCCCGGGGTTTGATGTCGCTGATGTTGACGGTGGCACCCACGGTGAAGGTGCTGGCCACGCCGTCGGTGATATAGCCGTCCAGGTGACCCCTGGGGGGGGCCTCCCAGTCTTCGGGATCGTTGCCGGTTGGATAGTTCATTTTACAGAGGGGCCTGCCGGGCGGCGTGAGTTTGTCTTTGCCGGCCAGTTCTCCAACGTGGTCATAGATGGGGGTGTCATGCAAGGTGGCGATGATATCTGGGTGGTCGCTGCAGGGCAGGTTGCCGCTCGGACCGGCGTTGGTCCAGGTGTCGGGATTATCGCGGTTGGCCTCGATGTGTTGCCAGAGGACGTCGATAGCATTGTCGATGAGTTCCTGTCTGAGCAAATCGTGTTTGATGACGTAGCCGTGTTCTTTAAAATGGGTTTTTTCTTCTGCCGTGAAGTGGGACATGGGATTCTCCTTGATCGATCTGGAAGCGCGTCAGGATGAGATCGTTATTGTTTGGTATAATCCCCACGCAACGCCATCACGTGAACCTGCGCGTTTACACCGTGGTTGGTCCAATTTTCCAGCACAGCCCGGACATCCGCCCGCCCCCAATACCGTCCTGCAGCTTCCATGTTGTCGAATTCAAGCTCAATGAAGCGGTTTGGTGAGGCACCGAAATAGTTGTCATAAGACGCAATGCGACGCACTTCGGCAGGTTCCTGAAGGGTGCCGGAGACGGATTTGACCCAGGCCAGATAGTCGGCTTTTTTACCGAGCGGGTAGTCCACAGACAGGATGTATTTGATGGTTGAGGCTTGTTCTGCGTTTTGGGCAACCGCTTTGTCTACAACGAGACCCGATAGGAGCTGAAGGGTCAGTACGAGTACGCCTCCAAAGACAATATAGATCAGTTTTTGTTTGATTGATACCATTTCAATTCCCTCCTCTTGGATGAATAATGGTAAACTGCTCCCGACTGTTTTCCGACGCGCTTCCAGTTTATGTTTGAAGCTCTGCCGATTGGGTTGAAGGGTTCTGTATACTAACCTGAAGAGATATGTCTGACAACTCTTTTTCGAGGGGCTTACTGGCTGTCCCCTTCCCATTTCTCCATGGCATGCTGGCCGATGATTTCCAGAGCAGTATCACCTGAAGGCGGCTGCATGGCGGCGACGAGGGCGGTGGAACTACTGCCCTGGGCAAGTTCGAGCTGGGCTTCGATGCAGTCGCGGAAGGACGCGTTTAGGCCGCCGTATTGTTTGGAGATGTTGAGGGCAAGGTAGCCGGAGGATTTCAGGGCGGCGATGTCTTCGGGGGGGAGTTTGCCCTGTTTGTCGGCCTGATCGGCGCGGGTGGCGAATTGGGTTGCGAGGGTTTTGGAGAGGGTTTGGGGTTTGGACATGGGGGCTTTCTGTAAGGTTTTGTGGTGAAGAGAGGATTTTTGCTCTTCCCGCCTTCGGCGACCTACTTTTTGAACGACCCAAAAGTAGGCAAAAAGTACCACCTCACCTCACGCTACGCCAGCTACCGTGCCCTGCCCTACTCGGCGTGGGGCCTCGCCAAGGCACAGCGCAAAAGTACGAAGGTGGATGTAGCAGCGTTCTGGCCTACCAGTGAAGGTGGTGTTCTAAACGGTGGTGGGTTTCGGACAGTGCGCTGTGTGCAGCGAGTCCTTCTCCTTCAAGGCTGATGTTAAGGTGAGGTGATCTGCTTTGATTTGGGAGATTTGTTTTGGAGAAGCAGTCGGGTTCTGTCGCCTCTCTGCTTCTTGGGATGTAACAACCAGACAGAAATCGCCCCATTGCCCACCCCCCCTTCGCCCAAAGCAAGTTCCTCCCCTTTTGGAAAAGGGGAGACAGAGAGGATTTTGGGCTGGGCGGTGTGGCTTTGCGTTTCTCTGCATTTTTCTTACTCCAAACGGTTGTTGTCAGGTGGAGCACCCAGATCGGGAATCTCTATTCGTTTGCCGCCCTGCAAGGCAGATTCGTGGGCGATGAGGCCGGGCATCATGTAGCGGGCGGCATTCCAGGCGTTGGTGTTGGGGGCGTAGATGTTGTCTTCGTGGTAATATTCAAATCCGTCCGGTGATGGGGTTTTCTATTGAAAGTAGTGATGCCACACTTTTTGGACGGCTGCAATGGTTTGATCGATGTCTTCGTCGGTATAGCGCTGGTCGACGGGGAGGCGCAAGCAGGTGGCCTGAAGGGTGTCGACATTGGGACAGCTTTCGGGGTCGTAGGTGGTGTCTTTCCAGAAGGAGGGCACCGTGTCGGATAGAGGGTAGTATTTTTTGGTTTGAATGATTTCGGTACGCAGGATGTTTTTGACGGCCGACATGCTGGTGTTGATGGGGACGCCTTCTGCGTTGAAGACCTGGACGAGTTCATCGCGGGTGGGGGTGTTGCCGGTGTAGCGGATGGCCAGGGGCCACCAGGCGGGCTGGGCACCTTCGGCGATTTTGGGGAAATCCAGGTGGGGGAGGTCGGCGAGTTCACCGTAGTAGCGGCGGACAATCTGATCGCGGCGGGCGACAAGGTGCTCGAGTTTGTGGAGCTGGGCGATGGCAATGGCGGCCTGGAGGTTGGTGGGACGGTAGTTGAGGCCGAAAAAGGGAATGGGCTGGGCACCCCGTTCGAGTTTTTGGCCGCGGAGGTAGGTTTTGTCGCGGAAGAGGGAGGCGATTTTGGCGGTCTGGTCGTCGTTGGTGGTAACAAAGCCGCCGTCGCCGGTGGACATGTGTTTGGATTCGTTCATGGAAAAGCCTGCCGCATGGCCGATGGCGCCCACGAAGCGACCTTTGTAAGTGGCACCGTGGGACTGGGCGCAGTCTTCGAGGATTTTGATGCCGGTCTCTTCGCTCAAGGCCAGAAAAGGATCCAGGTCACAGGGCATGCCGGCCATGTGGACGGTGATAATGGCTCTGGTTTTGTCGGTGATTTTTTCTCTCACGCTTTCGGGAGAGAGCAATCGGGTATCCAGGTCGATGTCGGCAAAGACGGGGACGGCGTGAAGGGCCAGGATGGCGGAGGTGGTGCCGAAGTCGGTCATGGGGGTGGTGATGACTTCGTCGCCTTCGCAGACGCCCAGGGCGGCCAGGGCGGTGTGGAGGGCGGCGGTTCCGGAGGTGACCATGACGGCGTGGTTGACGCCGAAGGCTTGTGCGACTTCGGCTTCAAAGTCGGCCACTTTGCCGTCGGTGCCCATGAGCTTCCCGGAGTCCATAACTTCCTGGAGGAGGGTGCGCTCTTCGTTGTCGTATTTATTGGGCCGATTGTAGGCAGTAGCTTTGGCTTTGGGGCCACCGTTGATGGCGAGGGGGTCCATGGGCTGTTCTCCGATCAGAACGGTTTTCGGTTTTTGCTGCGTGGGTTTGTGACGTGTTTATCACGATGGAGTTTCTCGATGTGGATGTTCTCAAGGTATTGAGGATGGTACGTCTGTCTTTCATAGGGTGTGTCTCAATCGATTGAAATCGTTTAAGGGAACCTGGATGGCCTGTTGGAGGGGGGTCTGGACACCCAGGCCCAGGTTTTTGAGGGCCGAACAATCCATCTGGCAGTTCTTGGGACGAGGGGCACCGGATGGGGGACTGGGGTCCGGGATCAGGGTGGTGCTCAGGTCTAATTCTTGAACGATTTTTTGGGCCAACTCGTATTTGGTAAAGGATGGATCACTTGCCCAGTGGAAGATGCCGTTGAAGTCGGTATGCTGGGATTTGTGTTCGAGGATGTGTCGGCATACTTGAGCGACGTCTTCGACTGATGTGGGAAAACGGGGTGACCAGTGATCTACTTTGATTTCGGGTGTTTCGACCAGGCTTTGGGCAAGGGTGGTGACGGCGTCTTCGCCGATAAAATCGACGGGGCCGTAAAGCATGGGAAGTCGGAGAATGCAGGCTTGATCCGTGATATTCTGGATGGCGATTTCACCGTCCAGTTTGCTTTGTCCGTAGACGTTTAGAGGATTTGGTGGGGCGTCGGGGTGATAAGGTGGGGTGGTGCCGTCAAAGATATAGTTGGTGGAGATATAGAACATCCAGGCGTTTGTGTTTTTTGCAAGCTGTGCAAGGTGCGCTGTGGCATGGACATTGAGGTCTTGTGTGGCTTCCGGATCGCTCTGGCTGACGTCCGGTCGGCGTTCGGCAGCAGAATGGAGAATGACATCGGGCTGGTACTCGGTTACAAGTTGGGTGACGGCATGCTTGTCCAGCAGGTTTAGTTTGTGGAGGCCGTTGTGCACCCGGCTGTAGGCCAAGCCCAGGATTTGAAACGTATTGTGATTGGAGAGCACTTTCATCAGGGCACGGCCGAGCAGGCCGGAGGCCCCGGTGAGCAGAATTTTCATGGCAAGTTAGGGTTGGTATTCGGGTTTGAAGGGCAGGTCGTACAATTTTTTCCAGTAGGCCGGTCCGCGTTCCGACTCGCCGTGTCGGGGGCCTTCCAACTGGATGAGTTTGTCCAACAGGTCTTGGGTCTAACGGTTGCGGAGATCCCGATGGTTGGGATCTTGATACAGGTTTTGCATTTCATTCGGGTCTTGTTCCAGGTCGTAAAGCTCGCCGTAGGGTTGGCCGGGGTAGTAGACCAGTTTGTGGGTTTGAGACCGGATGGTTTTGACGGCACCGCTTTCGGCAAAGATGTATTTTCTTTTGTAGGCAGGACCGCCTTGCAGGGCCTGGTGTTGGCTGTGGCCCTGGAGTTCCGGAGCGACCTCCAGGCCGGCGCTGTCGAGCACGGTGGGACAGAGATCAACCAGTTCGACCAGATCGTTGATGACATGGTTTTCGGCACCATTGGGGGTTCGGACAATGAGGGGAACATGCAGGCCTACGTCGTAGAGAATGGGGTATTCGTCCATGCTTTTGATGAGCATGCCGTAGTGGCCGAGGAATTCGCCGTGGTCTGAGAGAAAAACGACGAGGGTGTTGTCCCAGAAGTTGCGAGCTTTGAGGGCACGAACGACTTTGCCGACCTGGTCGTCGACCAGGGTGATGCTGGCATAGTAGAGGGCGATGACCTGACGGAGACGGGGTTCGTCCAGGTGTTCGTAATTGACTCTTCGGCCTTTTTGTTTATACGCAAGCTGGTGGGGCGGTTTGTTTGAGAGGTCCAGGTTGAAGGTGGGCGGAAGTGGGACGTCGGCGGGATTGTACATGGACGCATAGGGTTCGGGCGCATCGAATGGGATGTGGGGATTGGGGAAGCCGATGAACATGAAGAAGGGGTCCTCTTCGGGCTGGTTCTGGATATATTCGACGGCCCGGTCGCCGACCCAGGTGTCGATGTAGGCCTCTTTCGGCATGGGATTGACGTTGGCCTGGAAGTTGTCCCAGTAGGCGTCGGTGCCATGGATGGCGTAGGCTTTTTTTGCATCTTCCCAATAACTATTTTCTTTCAGCCAACGCTTGTAGTCTTCGTGCAGACACTCGGGATCGGTGGCGGCGGAGTGCTGTCCTTCGGTGAGCTGGGTGTCGGTAAAGCCTGCCTGTTTTTTATGGTCGTACAGGTGAAGTTTGCCCACACCAATGCTGCGGTAGCCTGCCGATTGGAAGTATTCGCCCAGGGTGATTTCGTGTTCGCCTACGGCGGTGTAGTTGGAAATGGCGCCGTTGACATGGGGATAGCGGCCTGTGAGGATGGACGCTCGGCTGGGAGCGCACTGGGGGTGTTGGCAGAAGGCATGGGAAAATCGAGTGCCCTGTGAGGCCAGGGTATCGATATGGGGTGTTTGGACCATTGGGTTGCCGTAGCAGCCGATACAGTCGGCTCGCAACTCGTCGGATAGCATGACCACGACGTTGAGGGGACGGTCGGACAAGGCGATTTCCTCAGAGATAGGGGTAGGTTGCTTCGGGTTCGTAGTCCGGCAGGAGTGCGTGGTGCGGTTGACCCGGGATGAGGGCGTGGCCGTCGGTGAAGCCTTCGGGGCGGTCTTTGAGGAATTCGATCATCCGTTCCCGCCAGGGTTGGATTCGGGCTTCGGCAACGGGGTCTCTGGAAATATCATGTGTTTCGTGGGGGTCTTCTTCCAGGTTGAAGAGGTGTTCGACTCCGGTCTGGGAATACCAGATATATTTGTAGCACCCGTCGGTGACATAGTGGTTTCCGTGGTCGTAGTCGTAGCATCCGGCGTGTTCGCCGTGCAGGAATTCTCGAATGTGGTCGGTGTCTCCTTGCATAATGGGCAGAAGGCTTTTGCCGGTGCAGGTGTCCGGGATGTCGATGTTTGCGGCGTCTAAAATGGTGGGCATGATATCCTGGATGCCCACGGGGCTGTCGCAGGCGGTTTCTTCCGGGTAGCCCCAGTCTCTGGGAGCACGCATGAGAAATGGAACCCGGGCCGAGGCTTCGTAGGGCCAGGTTTTGCGGAAGAGGTTGTGATCACCCAGCATTTCGCCGTGGTCGGAGGTGAAGATGACCAGGCAGTCGTCCAGGCGGGCATACTGGATGAGGCGACCGATCTGGTCGTCGATGAAGTTGATCATGCCGTAATAGGCGGCCCGGGAACAGCGTGTGTCGTGTTCGTCGAGGTGGATTTCCCAGGCATTGGGATCGAGGCCTTTTTTGGGGCCGTCGAATTCGGGTGCCCAGTCGCCTACGATGGGGTCGGGCAGATCGCGGTGAATGTAGCGGTCGTAGTACGGGGCAGGCGGGGTGAGGGGGGGATGGGGGTCGATGAAGGAGATGTTGAGGAAGAAGGGGACGGAGGGGTCGCGTTTTTGGAGGAAGTCCATGGCGCGGTCGATGCACCAGAAAGTGTGCATTTGTTCTTCGGGCAAATGGTGTGGGCGACCAATCCAGCCGTTGGAGGAGACGCCGTGGGCCATGCCGGGGTGCACTTCGGCGCGGTGGTGGTGTTGCTGGAGCCACTCGACGTAGTCGTTATGGTCGCCCCGGGTGGCGTCGGCCAGTTGCATGTGGTCGAAGCCGTAGCGTTTGCGTTTGGGGTTGAGGTGGAGTTTGCCGATCATTTCGGTCTGATAGCCTGCTTTGCTGAGTTCGCCCGCCAGGGTGTGGGATGGATTCCACGGGGCGCTCTTGAATCCGACGGCACCGTTGGCGGCAGGAGCAGTGCCGGTCATAAGGCACCGTCGGGCAGGGATGCAACTGGGGCATTCGGAATAACCGTGACGGAAGTGGGTGCCGGTGCGGGCGATCCAGTCCAGGTTGGGGGTTTGCAGGCAGTCTGGGCTGTGGGGGTCGAGCCCGATGCAGTCGCCGCGTTGTTGGTCGGTCATGATCAGGATGATGTTTGGTCGGTTGTCGGACATGCCAACCTCCGTTATGGAGAGACGCCAAGAGAGGCGTGGATCTGCACGAATTTCCAGGTCGTTGCTTCTTTTTCCAGAACACCGGTCATCCGCATTGCCAACTCTTCCTCTACCCCTTGCCATTTGAGCTGCCAGGTCTGGCGGGTGTAGAACCAGGCCACGGTGTCGCGTTCCTGAACGTCGAGGTGGTCGAATGCGATGGTGAAGTCTTCGGTACTGGTGGTGTGATGGCGGTAGTAGTCGGGGGCGTTTTGCCCGCCTTCGATGTGTTCGTTTTCGTCGGTGCCGATTTTAACATAATACGATGCTTGAGACATCAGGTCAATCAATTGCCGGGCGTCTCCGGCGGTGAGGGCGTCGAAGTAGGTGTGGACGGTTTCCAGGGCATTCATGGTTCCCCCTTTCTCTGCCGCTCGAGTTTTGGGTGGGAAAAAACCCGGAACTTGGAACTTGGATATTTAAAACGTGCCGGGCCAGGGGTAGGCGTTCGACCCTGCGTTGGGGTCGATGGGGCCTTCGGGGAGTGTGCTTTGCCATTCGATGACCTGTTCGGCCATCGGGTTGACGAGGTTGGGATGGGCTTCGGCCCGGTTGGTGAGTTCCATGGGATCGTCCGGGACGTTGTAGAGTTCGACGCGGCTGCGATCGGGGTTTAAGAGGAGTTTCCAATCGCCTTCTCGGATGGACAGGAGGGGGCTTTTGTGCAGGCAGTGGCCGTGGATGTTGAAGCGCCATTCCCACATCAGGGGTTTGGTGCGCGATGAGGGGTTGCCGGTTATGGCGGCAGTCATGTCTTCGCCGTCGATTTGTAACGTATCGGGCAGGTCGACGTCGGCCAGGTTGCAGAAGGTGGGCAGGAGGTCGACGGCGCACAGTGGGGTGTTATTGTCAATTTTACCGGCAGGGGTGCTGTTTGGCCAGCGAATAATAAAGGGGGTGCGGACACCGCCTTCATAGAGGCTGCGTTTGCGGCCCCGGAAGGGACCCGATGAGCCGACGCCGGAGTGGGTGGCGTTGCGGATGTGGATGTCTTCGGGGCCGTTGTCGGCCGAGAAGATGAAGATGGTATTGTCGGCAAGGCCGAGTTGGTCGAGGCGGTCCATGAGGCGGCCGATGTGGTAGTCGGCATTGGTGACGACGGAGTAGTAAATGCGGAGCGCGCCTTTGTGTTTGTCTTCCAGGCCGTTGGCGGTGAAGTGTTCGTAGGGTGCCATTTGTTCTTCGGTGGGGTCTAAGATGGCGTGGGTGTCGTTGAGCCAGGCTTGTACATAGAAGGGTTTTTCCTGGTGCTTTTCGATAAAGGAGATGGTTTCGTCGATGATGCATTCGGAAGACCGGCTGCGTTTCTGTCCGGCAACGATGTCGACAAAATCCAGGAGAGGACCGTTGCCCACGTTGATTTTGCATTCGTCAATGCCATAATCGTAGGGGCTCGGGGCGCCTTCGCCGCTTCCCAGATGCCATTTGCCGAAGTGGCCGACGGCATAGCCGCTTTGTTGTAAGAGGCCGGTGATGGTGGTGGCTTTGGGGTCGAGAAAGTTGGGCATGCCCCGGGCGGCGTTCTGATCGTGCTGGGCGAAGTGTCCGTGGATGCCCCAGCGGGCAGGAAAGCGACTGGTCATCACAGCGGCCCGGCTGGGCGAGCAGACGCCGGAGCAGACGTAGAACTGGGAAAAGAGGATGCCCTCTTTGGCCAGGCGGTCCAGGTTGGGGGTTTTGACGTGGGGGTGGCCGTAGCAACTGAGATCGCCCCAGCCCCAGTCATCGGCAAAGACGAAGACGATGTTTGGACGTGTTGAGGTATTCATGGGATATCCTTTCTTGGGTAGCTGGATCGCAGAGGGCCGCAGAGCCACACAATTCTAACCACCCCTGGCCCCTGTTCTTCGCACACAGCACAATCGAGCTCCCTGGGAAGGGGTGACCCTTTTTGCTGATTATGTGTTGGTGCAGGGGTTTGTGATCCAGTTATATCACCAATACGATGGCCGCGACTGCTAGCGCGACGCCTAAGCCGGCGAGTCGATTGAGACGTTCTTTCCAAAAGAAATGGGCGGCGAGGTTGTCAAGCAGGACGACGCCACAGCCCATGGCCGGAAAAAAGAGGGTGCCGGGCAGTTTGCTCAATGTGATCATGATGATGCACAGGGCCAGGGCATTGTAGAGGCCGATGAAACTTCCGAGGGCGAGTTCGGAGCGGGTGGGACGGCGTTTTTGGAGGGCGATCCCGATGCTGCCAATGGTGCCTGCGGTGGCTCCGGTGATCAGGAGGACTTGCAAGAATTGGTCGTCCAGGCCGGTGTAGTGGACGGAGCGCAGGCAAGAATGGCTGATGCCCTGGATGAAAAAGACGGCAAAGAGGAAGCCGAGGGCTTTGCCCTTTGAAATTTGTGTGGTGCGCTTAAAGCTCGAAGTCATCAGTACCAAGGCAAGGAGGGCGAGCGGGATCCCGCCCAATTGCTCGGGGGTGATGACTTCGCCCCAGAGGGATACGCCCAAGGCAACAGGGACGGCGATGGACATGCGAAAGGCGGTGAGTACGGTGCCGACGGGGGCGATTTCCATGACATAGGTCATTAAGGTCATGGAGCTGATGAATACAACGCCGGTCATCAAGCCGGTTTTCAGGGCGGGTTCTGAAATGGTGAACTGGTCGGTTGTTGCCAGGTATATCCCGAGTGAAAGGGCAACGGTTAAATAATTGGTGGAGACGACGATGGGGGCGTATAAGCGTTTGCGCTGGCCATATTTGAACAGTTGGACAAAGCCGAAGTCGATGAGGATGGAAAGCAAGAGCCAGTGCAATTATAGGTCTCCTGCTTTTAATTTGTGTTCGACACTTTCGATTTTGTCGTCCATGGTCTGGTTGCGGTCGGTGCGGGTGCCCAGTTTGAGGGTGGTGGAGATTCTTGGGGCACCCATTTCGTGGACGGCTTCGTGACAGCGCTTGATGGCGGCCATCACATCGTCCCAGTCGCCTTCGATATTGGTGCCGTAGGCGTGGAGGCGGATATCCAGGTTGGCGTCTCTTAAAATGCGCTCGCATTTGGCGATGTATTTGGAGACCGAGACGCCGACGCCGATGGGGACTACGCAGAGGTCTGCGATGAGTTTCATGGGAGGTTCCTTATTTTGCTGGTGCGGTGTTTTTTGGGTTGATTGAGGTTTTTTGCTCGTAGCGCCTCCGGCGGCCCGATTTTTGAACGACCAAAAACCGGGGAAAAAGTCGCCGCTCGGCGCGGAGCCGTGTGAGGGCACAGCGCAAA
>JAPUJS010000196.1 GCA_027296045.1 bacterium
TCTTTGAGTTGACCGTTCGCGGGATGACAAAAGACAATTCACGTGATGCAATGTGGGCCTGGTTTGATATAGCCCACGAGTGGATTGTTCGTGGATTCGTTGATTTAACAAGCAATGAACTACAAGAGAATGTATGGAGGCGATCCAAATGACACCGATGACAGCCTGTGGTACTACCACCACGATGGTCCAGGAAACACCTGATCAAGCCTCTGATCCTGTCACCCCTAAACCGGCTAATATGTTAATATTCAATCAGCCTGCCGGTGGAAAATGGGCGAAATGCTACTGGACCATCCCGAAGGAAGAATTATGGTCATCATCTGGCTATGTTTTAATTGTCGAATCTACGGAGGACCAAGTTGGACATCCAGGTGACGCGGCTGCAACTGCGTCTCTGTGGCCCCCTCTCTGGCGTCATCCTGAGGAGTCCTCAACATGGCGTGGAGTGTTTACGCTTGCTTATCCACGCCGAACTATTTTCACAGACGAGGTTGAAATTCGGACCGATCAGTTACGCCAGTGGAGGCCCCACATTACAATTGATCGGCGCACAATTGAGAGAGCTGATGGCTGATACCTGGTACGAAATCGTCGGGCCAGAAACAAGACTGATGCAAGGCGACTTGATACCAGACTGTCCTCTGATTGCCTGGCGTTCCGAACTTATCTACTTGCAGGATGATACGGACGAAGGCGAGATTCTTAGAGGTGCAACCGAGGCCATTAAGGCTGACGTCATTGTTATGACGCAAGCTTGTGACATTGAACAGGAAAAAGTGAAAAATGTCATCTTATGTACGCATCTATCACTTACTGATTTTAAGAACTATTGGCAAACTGCGATGCAGCAAGGTGGTCAAAACCCTACGCCGAAGGCGTGGACAAGCCAGTGCAACGATATTAGAGACGGTTTCCTCTGGAATCTCACTATTTTAGACGCTGGAAGTTGCGACGAACTGAGCACAGACCACCGCATCGTCGATTTTCACGAAGTGCACACGGTCCCTCGAATGTTTTTAGAATCACTCCTAAGAGGGCGCGGTCAGCCCAGGCTTCGTCTACTGCCTCCCTATCGTGAGCATGTGTCGCAAGCCTTTGCCAGATTCTTCATGCGAGTTGGTCTTCCGGTCCCAGTTACTTCCGTTTGGTAGAAATTTTGGCACAAAATTGGCACAAGTAGAAGTTTGAACACAGAAAACCCCTTACGCAAAATAGGCGTAAGGGGTTGTTTTTATTGGTGCCGAAGAAGGGACTCGAACCCACACGAGCACAAGGCTCACTGCGCCCTGAACGCAGCGCGTCTACCAATTCCGCCACTTCGGCACTTGAATCCAGGTGTGCTGCTTGTGCGAAATATATCAAATCGATATGGCTTTGTCAAGGGTGTTGTATGTTCCGTTTTTTCAACGAATTAGGGGTTAAATAGGGTAGGGAAGAGCGGCCAGGGAGGCGAAGAGGGCTTTGATGTAGCCTACGGAATAGGCCAGGCCGCTGCTGAAGACATCGTGGTCGCCTTCTAAGGCGGGGATATGGTCGGGGTTGAGGCAGCCGGTAAAGCCCACGCGCTTGAATTCGAGCAGGAGTTTGAACATATTCATGTCGCCGTCGTCGAGAAGGACTTCCTCAAAACCCCGGGCAGTGGCAAGGGAGCCGCGGACGTTGCGGAAGTGGACCATGAAGATGCGGTCTTTGCGGCCGTAGTTGTTGATCTCGTCCAGGACCATGGGAGCGCCGCCTGCTTCGGCGCGGGTGCCGCAGCAGTAGAGGTAGCCGACCTGGCGGCTGGGGAAGGCGTCGATAACGCGGTGGAAACCCAGGGTGCCTAAGGGTGTGTCGGGGGTGGGCGTGTCGGACGGGTGGATGGCGAGCTTGATGTCTTGTTCTTCTGCAATGGGCACCAGGTGTTCGTAGACGGTGCAGAAGTGTTTCCACCAGTCCTGGAGTTCCTCGTAGGTGGGGGTTTCCGGAACCGGGTCGGTCAGGGCCTGGCTTTCGCCGCGGGAAAGATAGCCGCCCCGGTGTTCGGAGCGGTATCGGTACATCCGTTCGTTGAAGGTGTCGCCCCAGAAGCGTTGTCGGGCAATGGGGACGCCGGCTTCGGCGAAGACTTGGAGAGCGTTGCAGGTATTTTCGAGTTCTTTTTCGCCGCCGGGCTGGTCTTTCATGAATTTTTCGGTGATGTTGGGCAGGGTGACCCGGTTGATCTCCAGGCCCCAGGATCGGAGCGTTTTTTTCATTTTGAGCAATTCGTCCAGGTCGGGATAGCCCTGTTCTTCGACGCCGGGGAAGGAGTTGTCTCTGCCGAAGTCGATGCAATCGGCACCCAGTTGGGTGACATAGCGGAGGTAGCTGTCGGACAGGTCGCGGTGCCAGACAGAGATTTTCATCGGGAATCCTTTCTGGGGTCAGGACAGGGCTTCTCGGACGGTGTTCAGGAGCTCGTTTACGCGAAAAGGTTTGGGCAGTACGGCACGGGCACCGAATTCTTTGACGGTGGACAAAAAGGCTTGCTCTTGGCCGGAGATCACGATGATGCGAATATCGGGGTAGTCGGCTTTTAAGGACAAAAGGGTCTCGATGCCATCCTGACCGGGCATCATGATATCGGTGATGACCAGATCGGTTGGATTCTGGACATAGAGATCGACGCCGGCTGCGCCATTGTCGGCCTCCACGATTTCGTGGTCTTCGGTTTCGAGCATCGCGCGAAGGACGATACGCATGTCGGGGTTGTCGTCGATAATCAGGATTCGTGCCACAAGTTTCTCCTCTGGTTCAAGCCTCTTCGGTGTCTAATTCGCTCAGGTTTTTGATGGTCTCCATTTCCTTTTTGATGCGGGCGGAACTGTCGAACAGGGTCTGGAGCACGTCCAGGGAGACGGGTTTGGAGAGCGCGGTGTCGGCAAAGGCCACCGCGTCGTGATCGGAGTCATCGGACAGGTGGCCGGAGATGATGGCGATGATGGTCTGGGGACATATGCTGCGAATCACGGACAGGATCTCGAGGCCGCTGGCACCCGGCAGCAGGATGTCGAGGGTGATGAGGTCGTAGGGGTTGTGGACGAGAAAGGCCAGGGCCTCTTCGGCGGATTCTGCGATATCGATATCGGAATAGCCCCTGGTCTGGGCGGCCTGGCTGAAGAACTGGGCGGCCGTGGGGTCGTCTTCTACAATGAGAATTTTCATAGGCGTTTCTGGCTCGGGTTTCAGGAGACGATAATGGAATCGATCTGGGCCTCAATTTCTCTTTTCCGGGTCACCAATTCGTCCATGTCAATGGACGATTCCAGATTCTGGGCAAACTCGTCGTCCAAACGGGGTTTGACGTAGTTGCCGCTGTGGCCGATTTCCATCTGGTGTACGGCGAAGTCGGCCAGATAGACCAGGGCAGCCAGGCGCTTGTGGCGTTGGGCAAGCGATGGGGCGTGGTGGTAGGCGATGCTCTCGGCGATTTCTCTGGGAAGGCCCCAGAGGTCGGCCACCTCCTGGCCCATTTCGGCGTGGGAAAGGCCGATGAGTTCGGTTTCGGCCACGTGTCGCAGTTTGTCTTCGGCCAGGGCCATCTGGTCGACTTCTTTGGCATAGGGTGGAAAAGAGAATTCCAGGATGAGTTTGCCCACATCGTGCAGCAAGCCGGCCATAAAGTGTTTGGACTTCTGGGTGTCATCTCCAATCATTTGCATGACCATCGCGCAGGCCATGGAGTGTTTCCAAAAGCCCTCCAGATCCAGGCTGATGTCTTTGGTATCGGCCTTGCTAAAGACATCCAGAATGGTGGCGCTTTGCACGATCTGTCGCATATTCTGCACGCCCAGGAATGTAATCGCCGTTGACAGCAGGTCGCCCTGAAAGCCGAATCCGGCGGATTTAGCAATTTTCAGGGTGCGCATCGTCAGGGCCTGATCGGTTTCAATAATCTTGATCAGGGCGTCCATATCGACATCGTTGTCATCGACGGACATAATCGCGATGATTTGTTGTTGGGATGGCGACAGGGTGGGCAGGTCGGTGAGGTTTCGGAGGTGTTTCCGAATTTGCATGCCAGTGGTTTCGGTCGACTGTTTTGGAGGCGGGGGTGGGGGGGCACCGGGTTGGACGTATTCCTGGATTTTGGCGAGGAGCTGGTTTTGCCGATAGGGTTTGACCAGGACCCAGTTGACACCTTTTTCAAGGGCTTCGTGCAGAACTTTTTTGACCTCTTCAACGGCGTTGATCTCCATACCCAGGATGACGGGGATGTGGGAAAAGTTGGCGTTCAGTCGGATAATCTGGGCAGTTTTGAGGCCGCTTAGAGGGATCTCTTGATCCACCAGGATCAGATCGGGGGCCTCGTGGCGCATCAAGCGGGCGGCTTCGACGCCGTTTTGCACGGTAATGACCTGGAAGCCCTGGCCCGAAAACAGTTGTGCGAGCTGCTTACACACCGAGGGTTCATGGTCAATAATTAGGATGGTAGACATTGGCAATAAACTTTGTTTGCTAGCAGGAAATGTATTGAGAAAATAAAGGGTTATGGTAGAGAGAAGTCAAGGGAGAAAGTGAATAGGGATTCGATTGTTTTGGTATTATGGAAGTAAGGCTTGACTTCTCAAGTCCTTTGGAATAAACTGGTGGCAAACTAAAAGGAGGGTTGGGTGAAAATTGTAGATCTGACTTGGGATGTTTATCGTTGGCCGCGTCCCACCCAAATTTCCAATGGCAGCAATACCTATAGCGATGGGGTGCTGCTGTTGTTGACAGTATGGACCGATGCCAATATTGCAGGGTCTGGCTGGATTGGCGGGACGGCGGCCGAGCGTCCGCTGGAGCTGTTTATCGGGTACGCGGCCTATTATCGAGACCGTGTGATAGGGCTGGATCCACTGGATTCGGAGGCCCTGGCTGCCCGGTTGGAAGATGGGCATATCAAAACATTTGGGTTTGGCGGGGCTCATTGTCAGGTGACGGGGGCGTTGAACTGTGCACTGTGGGATGTTCGGGGCCGGCATGAACAGCAGCCGGTTCACCGGTTGTTGTCGGGCTCGGATCAGAAGCGAAGGGTACGGGGGTATATTGCAGGCGGTTATTATTATGGTGAAGACGAGGGCGGGAAGGGGATTGAGATTTTGCGGCAGGAGCTTCGGCATAATGTGGATGTACTGGGGGCGAAAAGTGTGAAAATCAAGGTGGGCAATCCAACTGTTGGATTGGAGATTGATGAGAAACGAGTGGCCGCGGCCCGGGAGGAAATCGGATCGGACGTGGAGTTGATGGTAGATGCCAATTGCGCCTTTAAAGAGGTGGAGACAGCTATTTCGTATGCCCGGGCATTTGCGCCGTATGATTTGTTCTGGCTGGAGGAGCCCTTTCGGCCCGATGATTTTGAAGCCCACCGCCGACTCGCAAGCGAGACGGAGATCCCGATTGCAACGGGGGAAAATATTTCGACGGTGGCCCATTTTCAGGAGATGATTTCTCAGGGGGTTTTAAAGGTTGTGAATGCGGATGTGACGATTTTGGCTGGTGGGTACGATGCCGGGATGACGGTGGGCAGGTTGGCAAAAGCACATGGATGTATTGTGGCGCCGCATGGTTGTCAAGAGTTGCAGTGTCATTATGTGGCTGCAGCAGATGAAGCGGAAGGCCGGCTTGAAATTTATCCTCGAAAGCTGGATCCCGAGCGGGACCGGATTTTCCCCAATCCACTGAAGATGGATGCGGATGGGTTCGTGAATATTCCCGATTTGCCCGGCATTGGCCTGACACCCAATTTGGAGGCGCTGGCACCGCACCGGGTTAGCCCTTCCAAGGCATAAGAAAATGGCAAGGCCCACACTGGAGATTATTTTGGGGTTGCGGGAAACCGCAGACCGTATGGGAGATGGTGCTCCCTATGCCTGGGGACATCACGGGAGTTGTAATTGCGGGCATCTGGTGCAGACAATTACCCACGAATCTCCCGGCAAGATCCAGGCCCTGGCCGTTGAAAAGCTGGGCGACTGGAGCGACAAGTTCATCGCCTATTGCCCGACCAGCCAATTTCCAATCGATCATGTGATCACGCAAATGCTGGAGGTAGGATTTACAACCGATGATTTGTATGCCCTGGAAAGATTGTGTGACCGGGATGTGCTGGCAATGATCCCGGAACATCGCAAGCCATTGCGACACAATCGGAGGGAAGATGCAATGGTGTATATGCGGGCGTGGGCAGATCTTTTGGAGGCGCAGTTGATGGGGGTGGTGGAAGAAGAGCGGGTCTGTGTGGAAATAAAATTTTGACGGTTCTTGTTGAAAATTTTCGGTGTACCAGGGCTTACGGACGAGATTCGTGAGCCCATTTTAATGCTGTTGCGTATAGGCGACGGCTTCTTTATCGGGGCGGAAGTCGTCGGCAAAAGCGGCCATCATCCGGTTGACCGGAGCTGGGGTTCGAGAGGCGAGGCCGTAGGAAGAATATTCGATGTCTTTGAGCGGCATGATATTGTCCGTTGTCGGTTGGAAATTTCTGAAGTATATTGTACTACAATTTGGT
>JAPUJS010000197.1 GCA_027296045.1 bacterium
CGGCTTCCCCCTATCCGATTGCCGGAACGCCGGATCGAGCACCTGAAAGCGGCGCTCCGACCAGTCCGGAAGATCGTTGGCGATCTCCAGAACCCGGTGCCCCACCGATTCCATCAGGTCGGTCGGAAGGAGACCTGGAACAAGACAGTAGCCATCTTCCTGATATTGATGGATATGATCATCGGTAACCATCACGCATTTACCTCCTGAAATAATGTGTTTGAGCGAGTGTGTTAATCGTATAAAGCACATGACCATGTGCCCCTCCCACACTGCCGATGCCTGCCAGTCCTGTGTCTGTCGCAATCGGATCTCTCGATCCATAAAAAAAGAGGAAACCATGAGCCAGGATCCATTTCGAGGCGTCTTCACCATTCCATCCACCCCATTTGCAGAAGACGGCACAATCGACTGGTCGGATTTAAAACGCGTGGTCAACTTCTGCGTGGACTGCGACGCGCACGGAATCGTCTGGCCCGTGAACGCAAGCGGATTCCCCGTCCTGACCGACGAAGAACGGTTGAAAGGCATGCGCGTTGTCACCGAAGAAACAAACGGCCGCATCCCGGTCCTCCTGGGGGTCCAGGGCGTAAGCGACCAGCACGCAGCCCTATTCAGCCAACGCGCCACCGAAGTCCAGGCCGACGGCGTGATCGCCATGGCACCCTACGTGCAAGAACTGGAAGACGACGCAGCCGTGATACGCTACTACCAGGCCAT
Organism: bacterium; assembly: GCA_027296045.1. Taxonomy (GTDB): domain Bacteria; phylum Latescibacterota; class UBA2968; order UBA2968; family UBA2968; genus JAPUJS01. The sequence continues at coordinate 721 of JAPUJS010000197.1, forward strand.
CGACGCAGCCGTCGACGTTCCCATCTTCATCCAGAATCACGCTCGTGGCAGCATCTTTTCAATCGACCTGATGGTACGCCTTCTCAACGAGATCGAACATATCGAATACATCAAGGAAGAAACCTTTCCTGTCACCCACAAGATTACAGGCCTGATCGAGCGCGGCGGTCACAAACTGAAAGGTGTCTTCGGAGGCGCAGGTGGACGGTATTTGCTGCAAGAACACCCGCGCGGCGTAGCTGGACAGATGCCAGGTTGTCACGTCACCGATGTCGTCGTACGGCTGTGGAACGCACTGGAATCCGGTGACCGCCAGGAAGCGAAAAAGATATTTGGCATCCTGTCTCCTTTATTTGCACTCGAGACCCTGAAGGGCACATACTACCCCGAAGTCTTGCGCAGAAGGCAAGTCATCAAAAGCTCGCGCAGCCGCCTGAGTGTCACATATCCCACACAAGACGCCTATGATCACGAAGCACTGGACGACGCCTTGAGAGACCTGGAACCCCTGTTCACCTGGACCGAAAAACCCGTGATCTACGGAACACCGGAATGGATTCAGGAGGGGTCAGAGAGGCGCAAGCAAAAGCAGACCGATCAGGTGGATACATTCGACCGCGCAGGGTAGTTCAAGCAGACACGGCCATCGTATAGAGAGGATGAGATGAAGATTACCGATGTAAAGACATTTGTGGTGGGGAATCCCTGGAAAAACTGGATTTTCGTGCAACTGCACACAGATGAGGGCCTGACAGGGCTGGGCGAAGCCACAGGCGGGCTGTCATCCAAGCCCAACCTAGGCGATGTGGAGGAGTTAAAAACACATGTGATCGGTGAGGATCCTCGTCATCCGGATCGGCTCTGGCAGAAAATGTACAAAAGCCGATTTGCCAACTATTCAACAGGCATGAGCGGCATCGAATTGGCGTGCTGGGATATTCTGGGCAAAAGCCTGGGGGTGCCGGTCTGGCAACTGCTTGGCGGAAAACATCGCGATCAGCTCCGTGTCTATGCCAACGGCTGGTATCAGGGCCCGCGCGATCCGGTATTCTTTGCCGAAGAAGCGGCCAGGCTGGTCGAACGCGGATACACCGCCCTGAAGTTCGACCCCTTCGGCGGTGCCCACCGGGCCATCGATCGCAGAAGCGAAAAATTATCCATCGACATCATCCGAGCAGTCAGAGAAGCCGTCGGCCCGGAGGTCGATCTCTGCATCGAAGCACACGACCGGTTCACAGTCACCCACGCCATCCGAATCGGCAAAGCCATTGCCGAATACACCCCGATGTGGCTGGAAACCCCGGTGCACTCCAGCGATGTGGCAGCAACCATCGAAGTCGCCAAAGCCATCGCCCCGGTCCCGGTCGCCGTCGGCGAACGCTACAAGCGAATGGGCATGTTCGTTGACCTGCTGGCCTCAAAAGTCGTGGATATCGTGCAACCCGAAGTCCTCGGTCTGGGCATGGCCAATACCAAAAAAGTATGCGGAATCGCAGAAGCCGCAGAAGCCCTTGTCGCCTGCCACCAGGCACAGAGCCCGTTGTGCACAGCCATCAACGCACACATCCACGCGTCCATCGGAAACTTCCTGATCCACGAAAACTTCGACGATTCCCTCGAGCCGTGGACGTGGGACGTCCTCCAGGGCACGCCGAGGGTAAAAGACGGCTATCTTCCAGTGCCCAATGAACCGGGTTGGGGCGTGGCGTTCAACGAAAAAGAGGCCGCCAAACATCCCTATGGCGAAAAGAATTTCCTCCGGCTGTTCGAAGAGGGATGGGAAACGCGAAAATCGAAGTAAAGAATCAACCGTGACTCAAAACGTCCGAACGTTCTCCCAAGCAGAAGCGCACAACAATCCCGGTGGTACGTTCTGAGAAATTCCCAAAAGTATTCATCGCCAACAAACAGGAGTAGAAAAACATGAACAATCCAGACCGCTGTGTCGTCTTTGTCTCCCTCACCGGAGACGAACAGATTCAATGCTACAGCCTGGATCCCGATTCGGGCGCTTTGAACCTGCAATCCACAAGCAACGCCCACGGTCCCTCAGGCGCCCTCTATCTACATCCATCTAAAAACGTGATGTTCACCGCCCATGTGGAATCCACAACCCTGGCCAGTTTGAGCCTCGACCCCGGTTCTGGCAAACTCACGCTCATCAATACGGTGGACACGGGCATCGGCATTCCCGCCCATCTCACCACAGACCGCGAGGCCCGCTTCTTGCTCACCGCGTATTACGGCGGAGGCGGTATAACCGTGCACCGCCTGGGCGAAGACGGCGCCATCCAGGATCTCGTTCAGTATATCGACACCGGTGAAAAAGCCCACGCCATCCTCTCGGTGGTCGAAGACCGCTTCGTCTTTGTCCCCCACGTCTGCCCCACCAACAAAACCTGTCAATTCCGCTTCGACACCGAATCCGGCCAGCTTACCCCCAACGACCCCGCCGAGCTTCCCCCGCCCGACGACAAAACCGGCCCGCGCCACATCTGTTTCCGCCCCCAGGGGGATGTGGCCTATATCGTCAACGAACAGGGCAACACCGTAACCGCCCACCGCTTCGACGCCGAAAGCGGCACCCTCGAAATCTTCCAGAACATCTCCACCCTACCGCCCGACTACACAGAAGGAGGGAACACGGCCCACGTAGAAGTACACCCAAATGGCAAATGGGCCTATGCCTCCAACCGCGGCCACGACAGCATTGTCGGCTTCCATATCGACACCGATGGCACACTCAGCCCGTTCGGCCACGTCTCCGTCCCGGCAAGTCCCCGATCATTCAACATCGATCCCACCGGCACCTATTTGTACTGCGCCGGAGAAGCCGCCGGCACGATGACGTCCTATCGCGTGGATCAAACAACCGGCGAATTGCATCCGATGGAAAACTACACTGTCGGTGAAAAACCGTTCTGGGTGATGGTCACTACGCTCGGTTAGGATTGTGGGGGAGAATAAAACCACCATTTCGGCCAGTCCAGGACCAGTTGTGCCAGAGCCGCGTACCCCCCTGCCGCAGGGTGGACCTGGTCGCCCGATCCGGCTTCCTCGCGCCACGTTGCAGCATCCCCCAATCCCTGAATCACATCCAGATACGGCACCCCCGTTCGGGCCGCAATCTCTTGCATCAGGGAAGACATATCCTTTCTCAGCGCATGCTGTTCCTCGCCCAGGCCGGGCGGCGGCCCGATCATCAACGTGGGCAGCAGGTCCTTCGCCTTGGACAAAATCTCGTAGGCATTCTTCTCCGACTCCGTTCGCTTCACACGGATTTGCCCATCCACGAGAAAACAATCGTTTGCACCAAAACCAAACACAATCCTCCCATCGTGGGGCGTCAGCCGTCGAGAGGCCACCTCCTCTTCCCAGCGTCGAAGCACATCGGCGCTGGTGTCAGCCCGAATACCCAGGTTATAGCCTGTAATCGCCACACCGTTGCCGTTGGACGCGGCACACACTCTGCCGGGCCATCCCAGATACTGGGGATCACCCGTCCCATTCACATAAGAATCACCGATGAAGTAAATCCGAATATCTTCCAACGCACGCCTCCGTTTCGAAATGCAATACGTATATTTTTCATACCCTAAAATGAACGAACGGTCCAATTAGAAGCTGGATCACGCGTGTATAAAAGCCAAGGGTATTCGGACCCCGTTTCTATTTGACAGCAGTTGATTCTGCCCATAGATTCGATACGCAATACCTGTCGGCCCTCTCTCAGAAAGGTCTGATACGAAAAAAATAACGGGGCAAGAACGATGGCAATCTGTTCGCCCGGACTGGCCAATCTGAAACGCGTCAAATACGATCCGCGCTGAACAAACCAACGCCTGACACATACGTCACGCCGGGACCTGCTCGCCCACGCGATTCTCACTCACACAAACAGAGGGTATAAATAAGACATGAACGGCATCGAATACATCGTCCAGATCTTGAAGCAAGAAGGCGTCGAATGGATCGCCTGTTTTCCCAGCAACCCGCTGATTGAAGCGGCGGCCAAAGCAGGCATCCGTCCAATCACATTTCGTCACGAGCGCGGTGCCGTTATGGCCGCAGATGGATTCAGCCGCACGAGCAACCGAAACCAGTTTGGCGTCGTTGCCGTGCAAGCGCAGGCCGGTGCGGAAAACGCAATGGGAGGGATCGCTCAGGCCTTCGCCGACAGGATCCCAATTTTAGCCTTGCCGGGCGGCATCCGACTCAGCCAGATGGGCGTCCGTCCAAATCTCTCCGCGGTGCACAACTACCAGGGATGGGTCAAACAGGTAGAAGCCATCTACAGCCCGACCCAGGTTGGAAACGTCATGCGACGCGCCTTCCACGCTCTGCGCAACGGCAGCCCCGGCCCGGTGGTCGTCGAGATGACCAGCGATGTATGTGCTCAGGATATCCCGGCCGATGCTCAAAATTACCATTCACCCAAACTAACGCTCCAGGTGCCGACGAACGGGGACATTCAGGACGCCGTCAAAGCCCTGCTGGAAGCAAAAAAACCCGTCCTCTGGGCGGGCCGGGGCGTGCTGTTTGCCGATGCCACAGCCGAACTCAAAGAATTGGCCGAATTAACCAGCATCCCCGTCTTTTGCACCATGCCGGGCAAGTCCGCCTTCGACGAACGACATCCGCTCTCCCTCGGCGCCGGAAGCGGAGCCACCACATTGCCCGCTCGCCAATGGCTGCAAGAATGCGATGTCCTCCTGGCGCTCGGTTCCAGCCTGACCCGTACCTCCTATGGCCAACCCATCGCACCGGGTAAAACCCTCATTCAAAACACCAACAGCCCCGATGACATCAACAAAGACGAAGCCGTGGACATTGGATTGGTCGGCGATACCAAACTCACGCTGCAAGCCATCCTCGACGAAGTGAAAGCCCAGGTGGGGGAACAGGGCCGTGGCGATTCGGCTCAAGTTGCGGCTGAAATCGCAACCGTCAGAAAACAATGGTTAGAAGAATGGACCCCCCTCTTAACCTCCGATGAAGAACCCCTCAACACCTATCGCGTCATCCATGAGATCAATGAAACACTCGATCGCGAAAACAGCATCGTCACACACGATGCCGGGGCCCCCCGAGATTCCATTGTCCCGTTTTACACCGCAACCACGCCCCACAGCTATATCGGCTGGGGCAAAACAACCCACCTGGGCTTTGGCATCCCCCTCATGATAGGTGCCAAATTGGCCCACCCCGACAAATTCTGCCTCAACCTGATGGGCGACGGTGCCTTTGGCATGTCCGGCCTGGATATTGAAACCGCTTCCCGAACCGAAGTCCCCATCACAACAGTGCTTCTAAATAACGGTGGCATGGCGACCTATCCCGGCGGATTTCCCACCGCACGAGAGCGCTATGGCGTCTCTTACATGCAAGGCAATTATGCCCAGATTGCAGAAGGAATGGGCGCCGAGGGAATCACCGTCACCAAAGTGGCTGAGATGGCTCCGGCCTTACAAAAAGCACAACAATGGAACGCCGACGGCAAAACCGTACTGATTGACGTGCACTCCAACATGGAAGGCCGGCGCTCTCGATTCAGATAATCGTCGGGAAACAGCTCCCCTTTCTATCCAACCACATTTTGCGCCGCATATCGCTCCCGAAACAAGGTCTGACGAATCGGCGGCATCGCTTCCAAAATCCGGGGATCGGGTCTGCAAACTCTTGCATGGCCCCCGTCCACCGGATTGTACAGATTCGTAATCGCAATCCGGTCATTCTCTTCATTCGTCCACGGATGCGCACTGTGCGTTGTCGCCTCCGCAAAAAAGAGCACCGATCCCGCCGGACAAGCATACGTTGACCAGATGCTGGAATTCGGGTCCTGAATCTCATCCGGTGCTGTATACACCGCCTTGTGGCTCCCTGTAACCAGCATCGTCCCCCCTTGCCTGTGTTTCACCGGATTTAATTCCCAAACCGCACGCGTGTGTGGGCTGTTGGCTTTTCCGGGAAACGCATTGTAAAAATGCACATCCCCGGGCAAGCGATACAATCCATTGCCGTTGTGCGGGCTGAATGCGCGCGCTTCTTTTTTTCCTTCGTTCCGCCGGCTGGGTGCGGTTCGATACCACAACCCCGTACCGGCCAGACTGTATCCATAGCAATTGGGACTCGAAAGCCTGGGATTGGCCATAAACTCATTCAGCATGCCCACCACCAGCGGATGATCCATCAGTTTCTGTGTGGGCCCGGCCAGCGGCGTGCGCTCGTGTTCGGGCAGAGACTCCGGATCCAAGTGCAACTGGATACAAAACTCCCGCATCTCTTTAATCTCAGCCTCACTCAGCACCCCCGGCACCAACAACCAGCCATCCTTATCAAACCGATACTTCTGCTCTGCCGTCGGCTCAATCACATCCAAACCGTCCCCATTTTTCTTGGGCAACACATCCGAATAATCTCCCAGCGGCGCCCCCAAACTCTTCTCAATTAAATAAGGTGTTACACTTCCATTGCCTGCCATATCGATCTCCTGCTTGGTTGTCAACTGTTCAAACGGACGCGACAGATTGGATGCCTCAACCGTCCATATACGCCGTTACCCTCGGGAAAAACGTATCCACCTTCTCATTATACGCTTCGCTGAAAAGCGATTGTCTCAGCGGCGGCATCGATTCAATCAGTTTTTCGGGCGGCAACCACGAATGCCACCGGCTCGCCACAATATTGTAGAGATTAAACACCGCCAACCGTTCATTCTCTTCATTCGTCCACGGCTGCGCACTATGCGTAATCGACTCGGTAAAAAACAGCAGAGAACCTGCCGGACAATCGTACGTCTCCCACATCGTCGACTCCGGATCATGAACCGTTTCCGGCGCAGGATAGGCCGCCTTGTGGCTTCCCGTCACAAACAGCGTGCCGCCCTGTCCCTTTTTCACCGGATTAAATTCCCAGACCACCCGGGTGAGCCCGCTCCACGCCTTGCCGGGAACGCACCGATAGAAATGCGAATCCCACGGCATGCGAAACAGCCCATTGCCATTGTGCGGACTAAACTTTTTGCCCGGTTCTTCAACCGACCGATAAAACAGGTGCGACGTCTCCAACCGAAACCCATACCGTTCATCGTTGGCCAGCGGCGGATACGCTAAAAACTCATTCAAAAATCCCACCACAACCGGATGATCCGCCAGCTTCTGCAACGGCCCACCCAGTGGGCACCGCTCGTGCTCGGGAATGCTTTCGGGATCTTTGGCCAACTGCTCGGCAAAAGCCCGCATCTCATCGCACTCATCTTCCGAAAGCACCCCCGGAATCAAAAACCAGCCACTGCGATCAAAGTCATATTTCTGCTTTTCCGTCGGCAAAACCACCGCACGCCCGTCCGCATTCACCCGCGTGAAATCCTCCGGCGTCACAGCCAATGGACTCCCCATATTTTTATTAATCACAAACGGTTTTGCGCGTACAATCTCTCTCAACACCGTCTCTTGCACTTCATCCATAAATCAACCTCTCTTTCAGCCACGTCTGTATTTTCGGATCAGGAATCCGCCTGGCTCTTCTGGATCAATTCCTCAAAGTTTTGATCCAGAATCGCTTCCCCTTTCAGCCCGACAAGCTTTTTGGTGATAAAACCCTCTGCATTGATAAGAAATATCGAAGGCACGATTCTACTGTGATAGGCCTTGGAAAGCGCGTTATTATCCGAAACAATCAAGGGCATACTCAGATTCATCTTAGAACTCCAATCCTTGACATCTTCCACAAGACCGCTGTTCACGTAAACTGGAAGCACGACGAGACCTTGCCCGCCATACTTCTCGTTCAGCTTCGAAAGAATCGGCAACGTCGCAAGGCTATGATGACAGTGGCCAGACATCAGCACCAGGGCAACAGGTTTACCCTTGTAGTCTGTTAAAGAAACCTGCGTTCCGGCAGTCGAAGACAATGTAAAATCAGGTGCAGCCCAATCTTGAAACATCATCCCGTCCTGAGATTTTTCCAGCTGATAACGTTCCAGTTCCTCCCCACTTGCACCATTCAAATTGCGGTCTACAGAACACGCATTGAATTGTGCACAATAACCTTGCCCTTCCACCCCACAACTTTCGATATTGCGACTGGAAAGTTCTGCAAGACCACCGGAACGAATTTTGGCTTCACTGAGCCCTTTCAGAGAGATACCTGGTGCTTTCTCGATATCGGCCGCAGTGAAGGACGCTTTTCCAGCAGCGAATTGATCGCAAACATAATGGATGACCCTCTGTTCATCTTTGGTCATTATGCTCTTGGCACCTGTATCTACAGCGCACGCTGGACAAGAATCAGCACCTGAGATTTGAGAACCCGCAGAGAAAATACCTCCAATAACAAGAATTGCTACAACGCCGATGATATATTTCCGGGTCATACGGAACCTCCTTTTTGATGGACCGGCTGTTTCATGTGTACTACGTTGCGTAGTAGATTGAAAAAAATAAAAAACCTGCCTGGAATCAGTTTTGAGTAATCTCGCAGTGATCGCAAATATAGATTCCTTCGTGGGGATCGATATGCAAATGGTAATACCGGTGATCAGCGTAAAACCGCCACAGGAATGTCACGGTAAGTGTCATCAGTGCAAACGCAGCGACTCGGGTTGCTCTTCCAAGCATAAACTTGAATCGGGGACGCTGGTAATCCATCAGCCGTTTCACCCGGGCTTCGAAAGACGTAGCAACCGGCAAAAAGGTCTGCACAAAAGCAAGCCCCAACTGCCAGCGACATTTTGGAAAGGGTTGACCTGCCCGCCACACACTGATCAGAGAAGATGCCAGCACAAGCGGATCCCGGATGGCATCCACGCTCAGGTCGTCGCAGGAAAGTTCTCGCAGATACAAAATCCGATCCCACAGAAACACCCGGAATAAGACGATTGTGGCCAGTGCGCCCCAGATGGCCAATTCAGAATTTCGGCCATTGAAGACAAAGCCGAGCGCGAATAACTGGATAATCAATACCGGTATGGACAAGAAGAACATTTCCAGCACCCATTTCAGCAGATTGTCCCAGCGCTTCACGTGGGTTAATTCGTGAACCAACACAGCTTCCAACTCCTCCCGGGACAATTTTTTAACCAATATCGGAGCCAGAAAGACCGTGGGCTTTATAAATCCGATGGTGAAGACAACGGGACGGTCATTGAAAAACCGGTAAAGAGCCGGCAGGCGACGCAGGCCGACTTTGTGTGCGGCAATTCGATAGAGAGAGAACACATCTGGATAGGTCGTTTCAGAATACGTCGTGAACTGTCTCTTCAAACGATAAGAAATAACAAGATGGGTGCTCGCCTTAAACAGGAAGACGAAAAACAGGGCAAAGGAAAAAATGCGTAGCCAGTCAACAGCGTAACATGCAACGTTTGCATCACCTGACAGAATCTGGTAATTGATCATCAGCCTGATATACTGTTCGGAGAACCACTCAAACATCCCGTTTCTTCCTTTTCTCCTCAACAAGCCGAGCCAGTTCTTCTATCTTTTCTGGCTGCTCATCGCCGAGGGTTTCCACAAACTGGCTGATGGTCGGCGCAGCAAAATCCTCCAGGAGTTCGGTAATCACTTTTTTGACCGTAGACTGTGTGAAATCTTCCCGCGAAGCCGAAGCCTGGTAAAGAAATGCAGCGCCTGCTTTGATCTTTTTCAGCAATCCCTTTTCGGCCAGACGCGACATCACCGTCATCACAGTCGTATAGGCCAAACTGCGCTGTTCCTTGAGAATGTCGTAGACGTCTCGGACCGTGACCTCCCCTTTTGCCCAGACGGTTTCCATCACATCTGCTTCCAGATCCCCAAGGATCTTCCGCAGGCCTTTATTATTGGGATTGAACGTGAAAAGGTAATCTTTAGGACTCATCCGCTCAGACTCTTTATTTTAAATATAACGCAACATACTACACGGTGTAGTAATCGGATATTTAAAAGAATAACGAAAACCCTCTCCTAATGCAAGACCTTAAATTCAAAAAATTCCGTCTCTCCCATAGGTCTGTCATCTACCGGGATACGACACAACGTGGTAACGGATGCCAGGAAAATCCAATCTTTCCCAGTGCGATCTCTTTTGGGGTGCAAACATCTGTAACCGTCTAACCTCCCGAACCCTCCACCTCTAACTCAACAAAACCGCGATCGCCAGTCACGCCAATGGTCTGGCCCTCCGTGATGATACTAGAAGCGACCTTTGCGTTCAATACCGCCGGGATCCCATATTCACGAGCAACCAGAGCCGCGTGTTGATAGACGGCACCTTCGTCCAGTACCAGTCCCCCGATGAGGGCAAAAACCGGCGTCCACTCCGGCCCCACATTGTTTGCAACCAGAATATCACCGGCGTGAACTTTAGGACGCTTCTTGCCCGGCAAAACCACACGCGCAGGTCCCGTAACCTGGCCACCGGAAGCGCTGACGCCCTGAATGATATTGCCCTGAAGGCCCCTTTTCGCTTCCTCTTTATCAGGAGGATCCGATTCCTCCTGGGCCAGTACTTTGCCCAGGGTTAGAGGAGGACGCATCCGCTTCCTAAGTTCATACATTTCGATTCGCGTATAGATCAACTCACGTTGGTCGACTGGCGCTTTCGATATAGCTTTTAATTCTTTCATAGAGAGGTGAATAATATCGTCCGGGTCCTCAATCATATTTTCTCGCACAAGAGCTGAACCTACCTCAGAGATGGCCTCCCGCAACGTGCCCTCGGTACATTGCTCCATCCAGTAATTGTGATTTTCCAGCAATCGAACCCTGGAAATTGCATAGTCCAAAGCCTCGTTAAACTGCTTGAGCTTCCTGGGAGTTGGGGCCAGCAGACGACGCACCCGCTTCACCGCGTTCTGGCGGTCGCGTCTGGCCTGGTGTTCAAGTTCAGCCAGACGGTCCAAATCCTGCTCTGCATAAGAGGCGATGACTTCCAGAGGTAAAGACGGATCCATATTCCACGTGGGCGTTGTAAATCCACTTGTCGTCCCATAACCCCGCCCTGTGCGCAATCCATAAATGCGCAGCATACGTTTGAATTCATCCCGAAAAGCCTCTACCGCAGGATTCGCCTGGGCTTTGGGTTCCAAAAGCGCATCAAACCGTCTCTCCGCAAGGCGCTTGGAAAGCACCGCATTCCCCTGCGCCATTCGAGCCAGTTTCTGAAGCCAGGCAACCAGCCGGGTCATTCGGTTCTGGATGGCCTGAAGAAAAACGTATGCTTCCTGGGCGGGTCTGCCGGTGAGTTCATGGTATCGCGTCGAAAACGCTGCTTGATTGCGAGATCCCGGCCTTATCTGTGCCCAGTGCAAATTGC
>JAPUJS010000198.1 GCA_027296045.1 bacterium
TGGGTCGGGTTCAAGTTGACATGCTGGAATACCAACCGGCGAACCATCCGTTCCCCCACATCGATATCTTCGTCTTCTTCCACCACATCAATCTCAGGGTCCTTCCCCTCAAATAAGGCATCACAGGCGGCCTCAAACATAGCTGCCTCGCGCTCCAGCATGCTGTAGGTCTCGTCCAGCGCATCGTTGAGCAAATCGCTTGTCGTTTTGCTGCCAAAAAGTGCTTTCAACATAGGAGTTACCTCCCTAAAAAGATAACCAGACCGGGAATAACATAAAACACCACCACCACATACACAACGGCCAGCCCCCGCGACCGGCTGGTCAAATCGGCCAACCCCCGGGCAAGTCGTATCGGAACAGACCGGATGAAACGGATGGGATAGATAATCAAAATGCCGGTCAGATTAAAAAACAGATGTGAAAATGCAATCGTAATCGCCGCCACATTGCCTGTTGCCAAAGCCGCCAGCATCGCCGTCACCGTCGTGCCAATATTTGCGCCCAGCGTATACGGGAAAATTTGCTCCAATGTCAAAATCCCTGCCCCGACCAGCGGGATCACAAGCGATGTGGTAATCGAGCTGCTCTGAACCAGGAGGGTCAGGATCACACCAAAGAGCATCGTCACCAAGGGCGTGCCAAACATATATTTGTGCAACACCCGTTCCGCCCGTTGCACCACCAGGCCCCGTGCAAGATCGACCAGATATTTCAACGACAGGTACATCACCATCAGCGACACAATCAAAATGGGCCACGGACTCTGGCCCAATAAGTCGGCCAGAAAGGTGATGACAGGCTCGGTTGCCAGCTTGAGGGGGCTGGAAAACTTGAGCCCGCCAATCCCGACAAATGCGTCTGCAACCAGTGTAGACAGCGACTGTAGATAACCGAACGCGATCTCGAGTGGAAGTAAGATCAGGACCGCAATCAAATTGAAAAAATCGTGTACGGTCGCACCTGCAAGCGCCCGTTTAAATTCCTCCCGTCTTGTAATATGCCCCATCGATACCAGTGTATTGGTCACACTGGTTCCAATATTGGCCCCCATGACAATTGGAACAGCTCCCTGAACCGTCAGACTACCCGCTGCAACCATTCCCACAGCAATCGACGTTGTTGTCGAGGAACTTTGCACAAGAGTTGTCGCCAAGATTCCCGCAAACAAGCCCACCAGAGGGTTTGCCGTAGCTTCCAACAACTGGTTGGCCAGGCCTTTTCCGAACAGCTTAAATGCTGTTCCCATCAGCCCGATACTCACCAGAAACAGATACAGGATCACCACCAGCAGACAGACCTGTCCCCAGCTCTTCCAGCCCTCCCGCAACATAGGACTCCTTTCTTTAAAAGCGTGCTCGAACGCCCATTGCGTTCATTCGGATTGCAACTGAAAGGTCAACTCCACTTCCTGCAACCGATCTATCACCGCCTGATAGGTCGCCCAGTCATACAACATCTCGGCCGGTTGTTCTCCCCGGCAGAGCTTCAAAAGATCTGTTTCCAGACCTGTATCGTGAAAAATACTCTGGACCGCCGGCGCATATCCCTTTCGACGCACTCGAATCCGGCTGGTTGCAGGTACCCACATGTGAAACGTTCCCTGTCGGGCGACCGTCTCTCGAATCACCCTTCCCAACGGATCCAGCACTTCAACCTGGGCGTCCGAGAGCCGTTGCCCCGACGTATCCTGCACGGTCCCTTTCACCACCGCCTGAACCGGTTTAGGCGCTTCAAAATCCGACGAACGAAAATAGATTGGATTGGTCAGGGCCACCTGGGTAGAGTCCGATCCATAACACCGGGCCACATACCAGCAGGTCACGCTGTCCTGCAATGTCACGCCAATACGATGGTTTCGGGGGTGATCCGGCAAATCCCAGGACTCGACGACCGCCCCGTTCCGCACAAGCTCCATGCGCGTTAAATATTCTGACGGATCGCTCGAAGCCCATGCCCGAAGGGTTGCACGCCGCCGCCCCCCCACCGAAAGCTCGGCACCCGGACCGGCCGCAAATACCGAAAACAAGAGCAGGGGTCCACTGGTCACAAAATTTCGCCCGGCTTTCACGGCATCGGCCAGCTTGCCCGCATTCAGATCGCCTTCAACCTGCGTATACATCCGAAACCGGCCCGGCATCGGTGTGTCTGGCACATCCAATGCCACACCCGACGACGCCGTACCTGCCACCCGATAGCCCTTGTTGAGCAACATAAACCAGAGGTTTTGCGCCAGCGAGTCGTTTGCCACCGTCGACATCACATCCAATGCGTCGAACGTGGGACCGGCAAGCGTATCAAACACCAGCCCACAGGCGACCCGACCTTTTCCAAAAGGCCGGGTATAACTGACCATCCCCCGCCGATCGTGTACTCGTGCATGGGCTTCAAACCCGGCCATCTCACCCGACAGGTCGGTCGCATCCTGGACCCCGATCACCCACCCATCGCCCAAAATACTTCTGGGCCAGATCAGATTCCACCCCATCCAAAAGGAAGGCGAATGCAAAAGAGACAGACGACGGTTCAAATCCGCCGCGTCATAGCGGCGAAAGGTTTGATCCCAACCATAGGTTGCCAGGGCAAAACGGAGCCCGGCCGAACGGGCAATCAAAGCCGCCTCTTCCAGCCCCACCCGATAAACCTGATCCCCCCGCCCGACCTGCAACACCGTTTCCCCACCATACCACCCTCGTGAAGCCAGATCGACCCAGGGTTCAAACGGCAATGCGATCTCATAAGTCTCGCCTGCCTTCACTTCCAGTACTTCAAAACCGGGAGGAGTAGATTCAAACCCCCTCCAGGCAGTCAGCTCAACCGTCCCGGGCGGCACCTGAATGTCGAATGTCCCATCGGCAAAAAAACCGGGCGCCCGATCATATCGGGTCTGCCACAGTCGGCCATCCTTCAACCACACCTGCACCCGAGCAGCCAAAGGGCGGCCTGTTTTACGATCAAAAATGCGCCCCTTCAACCGAGCCGCCCGGGAATCGTTCACCCTCACCGTATCTTTCACCGTCCCGACCCGGACCAGCACCCTGGCACCCCCAAGGTCTGTCTCCTGGTATCGCAACACACCCGTCGCCCGACCATTGCGGGTTCTTGCCCAGGCATCGATGGTTCCCAGATCGGTTTCAAAATGCACAACCGTGCCGTCGGGCACCGGCTCGTTCTGAAGGTCCATCGCTGAGACCCGAATCCGACTCTGGTGTGCACCATCCCGAGGAAGCACCTCGGGATGTGCCGTGGCAGAAATGTGAACGGCCGGGCCACCCGCCAAAGGTCTCAGGCCAAGATCATCAAATCGAATCGTCCCTTCTGAGAAAAAACGACCGAATGCCTCTCCCACACAAACCACGACGGCCTTGCGTACCCCTTCGGGCGCAACAAAGGTGCCCACCGACGCTGCCCAGTCTCCGGTCTCTCGCACCCAGGTGGTCTCTCCCCGCCAACCGGTCCGTTCATTTTCTTCGTCCCCCAACCAGCGCAATCGAAAGAACCCTCGAAAACCGTCCGCAACCTCCCCCTCAAGCATCACCCAACCCGACAGTGCATATACCCGACCGGGTTCAACGGCAACCGATTGACCCGCTACTTCGACGGTCGTTCTATTTTGGCGAATGTGAATACCAAGGGACGCCTTCCCCTTTCGCCCCCCCGAACGATCTCCCACAACCTGCCAGCGGTCCGAGCGTTCGACCTGCCACCCGGATGGCATTCCATCTGGATCGAATCGCTCAAATGAAGGATTGGCCAGACGCTGCGCCCAACTTGGGCTGCAAAAACACAACAACATCACCCATCTGAGAACACGGCAAAACATATGGGTTATAAAGTCTCCAGTTTTTTTATCATGTCCCTGGCTTTTTCCAGGTAACTTTCCACGTCCCCAACTTTCAGATATTTTTGATAGGCCTGTTTTGCATCCGCCGATCTACCGGCTTTCTTATAATAACCCGCCAGATTGTAAATGGTATGGGCGGCCTCGGAATGCCGCGACAAAAACTCCAGGCAAATTTGAATCGCCCGATCCAAATCTCCCAGAGAATAATAAGCCCCGCTCAAATTCGCCACCGCTTCTTCTTCATCCGGTGTTAACGCTACCAGACGATCATAAATCTCGGAGGCCCGATTAAAGGCCTCCATCTTCATGTACAAATCCCCCAGTTTTCGCAGCAAATCCGTATTGTTGGGTTGATGCTCAATCGCCCCTTCCAAACTGGCGGCAGCATCTGTCCAATATCCCCCTTGGACATAAACATCGTAAACCGCCAAAAAGTTATCTGTAAAAGAGTCTACAGGATCAATCTGTCTTTCCAGAGCAGGAAACAGTTCGAAAAACAACGTTGCACCAAACCGCAGGTCGGGGGTGGCAGCAACCCACCCTTTCACATCTTCGGCGTGAAGAAACGGGAAGGGTTCTTCGGAAAATAGGTTCCGCCCCTGCCGATAGGCCTGTTCAATAAAGGCGCCATCGGCAGGCACCCGTGACCGCGTCCACCCCCAGTGGTCTCGATTCCAAGGGACCGTATGAAACACGATCCCTGTGGGGTGCGATTCTCCAAATACCACCTGTCGGTCGACATGATAGGCAATCGCCCAGGGCGTTGGGGCAAAACCCAGAGAACCAGGACGCCGGGGATCTGGAATCACGACCACCAGATCTTCCGGACGGGTGTGTGCTCGGATCTGCTCGCCCATCGCCTGGACCTCATCCAACGCGCTTGCATAGCGTTCCCTGCGTTCCAATGCATCCAGAAAGTAATTGTCCGTATAAACCAGACCCAGCACCTGTCCCAACACAATCCCTACCGCCACGACCCAAAGCATCCCTTTGAGAGGCTCCTGAAGCCCTTCGGCCAGATAGGCGCTTCCTGCTCTCCAAACAGTGCCCAGTGCCAGGATATATACCGGGGCCAGAAAGGCCAGATAGAGCCCCTCGTCCACCGAAACGGCCCGGGGGATCTGGTAGAGTGCAAATGGGACCCCGTAGAGCACCAACAACCAGAACCGATCCCGATTGAGAAATCCCATCAAAACCAGTCCGGTCAACCCCAGCACGGCACCCACCCAGCCCATCAAATAGGCCTGCACATCCAAATAGAAAGTGAGTCTGGGAATCCATGTGGCCAAGCTTAGCCCTTCATAGCCCCGTCCGATCCCGCCCAGCATATAGCCAAACCAACTTTCCGTGCCCAGTCGGGCCTGCCCGAATCGGAAAAGCAGCCACAGCCAGGCCACGGCACAAACCATCCCGGCGGCCTTGCCCCAGGCTTGCAGGGCCGGTTGTTTTGCATTGGCATGCCGATAGATCCAGAATAAAAATGCCGGGAGCGTGAACAGGGACGCCGGATGGATGCCCACCGCACATCCGAAGAGTGCCCCGGAAATCACAAATCGCCGGTCCTGTGTCGAAAGCAGGACCGCCAGGGCAGCCATCAACACACCCGCCTGAACCGAAGCAATTTCCTGGACCACATTTTGTCGCAAACCCACTGGCGTCAGGACAAATAGAATCCCACAAAACAACGCCTGTACCCGATCGTCTGTCAGCTTCAACACCACATAGACAAACCCCGCAAGACCGATCAGGCCAAAGAGAAGAGAAACCGCCGACAGCCCGCCTTCCGGAGCACCCAAAAAGGCGCACAATCGCCCCAGCCAAACATAAATGGGATAGGGGCCATGTGGCAAAAACTGGTTCTTAGCAACAAACACCATCTCGGGCGCATCTCCCCAAAAGGGAAACAAGAAGGTCGGGACATACATACTCCAAAGCCCCAGAGCACCCACAAGCAATCCCGCCAGGCCATACATTTCCTGGCGGGCCAGTCCAAACCAACCGATATCATGTATCTGTTTTGCCATCGTCTTTTTGATCCTCACCTTGCAGTATCAACAGTTCTTGCTGCACCTTTCGATAGTCGCGCAGTGTTTCGGAAAGTCGCGCAGCCATCAACTGGGACAGCCGATAGATAATTTTCAGACCCAAACGTGGAGACTGGCTCACCAGGTCCATCAAATCGGCCCGGAAAAACCCAATGATCCGTGTCCGCTCCCTGGAAACCACCGACGCCGCCCGGGGGGCACCGTC